>DUER01000158.1 GCA_011192075.1 Dehalococcoidia bacterium
CCCTCCAATATTCCTCTTGTTTAATTTATTACTCTAGTACGGCTCGCACCCTAAAGAAGTTATCTTCTCTTCGGGGGGCATTGGCTAGAATCTGACTCTGGGTTAAGGAAGGAGTTACTTCGTCGCCCTTCATTACATTCTGGAGAGGAATAGATTGTGCTGTAGGTAGGATGCCAGTGGTATCTGCTTGCTGCAATACCTCAAAGTTCTCCAGGATGTTAGATAATTGTTCACTGAACCTATCCAGCTCTGTCTCAGTTAAGCCAAGTCGAGCCAGAAGGGCAATGTGAACTACTTCTTCACGATTTAGTTTCATTATTTACCCCAAAGATTACTTAGCTAGCAATAGAACGTTTATGTTTGGTAATTATAGCATCTATGTTTGAGTGTTCGCAATTTGAGTTAGTGATGTTGTTTAATAACCCTATCCCCTCTAAAACTCCCTGCGTCGCTGTCTTAGGGTAAGGAGAATCTAAAAGAGGCGAAGCCTCTTTTTCAAACCTTCCCCCTCTCCTTCGAAGGAGAGGGGGATAAAGGGGGTGAGGTAGATAGTGAGTTCTGAATTGACTTCATTGCTGGGCATTGCTAACATTGAGTATAGGAGAAATGATGTCCAGACTTTCTTTATTTCCATTGACCGCTGAAGTGAGCCAGCAAGGTCACCTCATAATTGGTGGCTGTGATACTGTAGAGCTAACCACTGAGTTTGGCACGCCTCTATATCTCTTTGATGAATTTAGCTTGCGTAGTAAGTGTAGCGAGTTCAAAGCCGAGTTTAGTCGGCACTACGGTGATGTTGCTATTATTTATGCCTGCAAAGCCTTTATAAATGGGGCTCTGGCACTTATATTCGTGGAGGAAGGGCTAGGGCTAGACGTAGTCTCAGCCGGAGAGCTTGGTATTGCCCAATCGGTTGGTTTTCCTTTAACTCAGGTCTATTTTCATGGTAGTAATAAGTCAGCCGAGGAAATCAAGCTGGGCTTGGACTGGCATGTCGGTCGTATAGTGGTCGATAATCTTGATGAACTTACTATGTTAAATGAAATAGCCGTTGGAGAGGGCTATATGGCTGATATATTGCTGCGTTTATCTCCAGGGGTAGAGCCTCATACTCATAAATATATTACTACCGGTGTTGTTGATAGTAAGTTTGGTTTCCCGCTTTTCAGTGGAGAAGAGGCTCTGGCTCAAGCTCTAGCCGCCCCTAACCTAAATCCGGTAGGATGGCACTTCCACTTGGGCTCGCTTATTTATAAGCTTGAGCCGTATCAGGAGGCTATTGAGCTTATCCTTAACTTTACTGCTGAAATGAAGCAAAAATATAATTTTGAACTCAAGGAGTTAAATGTTGGTGGGGGATTTGCTATTCAGTATAGCCTGGATTCTCCAGCGCCACCTATAAGTAACTATGCTGAGGCGATAGCGGCTAACGTAGTTAGTAAATGCCAAGAGTTGAAGCTGGCACTGCCCCGGCTTATCGTTGAGCCGGGAAGGGCCCTAGTAGGACAGGCTGGGGTGGCACTGTATAAGGTAGGTGTGGTTAAGGAAATACCTGGTGTCAGGTGTTATATCTCAGTAGACGGAGGTATGGCTGATAATATCCGCCCGGCCCTTTATGGGTCTAAATATGACGCTGTAGTGGCTAATAAGATGCTGGAGAAGGAAACAGGAAGAGTTACCATTGCCGGCAAGTTCTGTGAGTCTGGCGACATATTAGTCAAAGATATTGCCATGCCTTTGGTTTCAGCCGGTGATATAATAGCTATACCAGGCTGCGGTGCTTATTGCTTGCCTATGGCTAGCAACTATAACGCCTCACTTAAGCCAGCTATTGTTCTGGTCAAGGAAGGTAAGGCACGCCTTATTCGGCGCCGAGAGACCCTTGCCGACCTGAGTCTATGTGATTTAGTCTAGAGATTGTTTATTATGGGGTTTAGGGCAAGTACAGTTGTTAGGATGGAAGGAAGTTAAGGATTTGATATTATCAATTATACGCAAGGAACTTTAGAATGTGGCAGGTAGTGGGACAAACCAGGGCTGTTTCCTTACTTCAGCATAGCCTGGAGAGGGGGACCCTGGCCCATGCCTACCTTTTGGTTGGTCCCCGTCACGTGGGTAAGATGACCCTAGCGCTAAATCTGGCTCAGGCGTTAAACTGTGAGGCGGTTGAGCGCCCATGTGGCGAGTGTGCCTCATGTCAGAAAATAGCTTTAAACAAGCACGCTGATATCCAGATTATAGGCTTGTCCCAGAATGAGGATTCAGCGGAGGCTAAGCCTCAGACAGAGATTAGCATTAACCAGATTAGAGAAATACAGCACTCGTCTAGCTTGCCTCCCTTTGAGGGCAAGTATAAGATATTTATTATTGATGGGGCTGAGTTCTTGTCCAGTGAAGCTGCTAACTGTCTGCTTAAGACTTTAGAAGAGCCGGTTGATAAGGTAGTGTTTATATTGCTAACTGCAAATGATAGGCTCCTGCCAGCCACAGTGGTTTCTCGCTGTCAGCAGCTGGAGTTACCTCCTCCGGCGACTGGTGAAGTAGAGGCTGCCCTTTGTAGTGGTTGGGGCGTTGAGCAGCTGAGGGCTAAACTTTTAGCTAGGCTTTCTCGTGGTTGCCTGGGTTGGGCAATATTGGCTGCCTCTGGTGACGATTTACTCCAGCAGCGTACTGAGAAGCTAGACAGGTTGCTTAATATTATCAACGCTGATTATGAGGAGCGTTTTACTTACGTTGCCCAGTTTGTAGCTCTATTTCGTAAAAACAGGGAGTTGGTTCAAGAAATACTAGATTTGTGGCTTGACTGGTGGCGTGACCTCATGTTGGTTAAGGTAGGCTGTGGTGACAGTATAACTAATGTTGACTTGGAAGCTATCCTAGTTAACATAGCTGGGGGTTACAATCTGGCTCAAATAAGGGCTTTTATTGATAGTATTCAAGCGGCTGGGGAGCAGCTTAGGCGGAATGCCAATCCACAGCTGGTGCTTGAGGTGTTAATGCTTAGTATGCCGAGGAGGAAGTATGGCTGATATAGTTGGCGTACGGTTTAAGAGGGCGGGTAGAATATATTACTTTGACCCGGCGGAGATTGAACTGGAGGTAAATGACCATGTAGTGGTCAAGACAGCCCATGGTCTGGAGCTAGGGCAGGTGGTTATAGCCCCGAAGCAGGTATTGGCTAGCGAGCTGACTAGACCGTTGAAGCCGGTAGTGCGCAAGGCAGAACCGGAGGATATTGAGCGTGTCCAGAAACTTGCCGATAAGGAAAGGGAGGCTCTAGCTGAGTGTGCTAAGTTGGTTGCTAAACTAAATCTGCCCATGAAACTGATATCTGCTGAATACAATCTTGATGGTAATCACCTTAGTTTTTTCTTTAGTGCCGAAGAGAGGGTTGATTTCCGTGAATTGGTTCGGGAGTTAACTGGTCGTTTTAAAATACGAGTGGAGCTACGGCAGGTAGGACCAAGGGATGGGGCCAAGCTGATAGGTGGCTTCGGCAGGTGTGGTCGTCCTCTATGTTGTATGAGTTTCCTAGGTGAGTTTGCCCCAGTTTCTGTCAAAATGGCCAAGGAGCAAAATCTACCTCTTAACCCGATGAAGATATCAGGTACTTGTGGTAGATTATTGTGCTGTTTGGTCTATGAGAATGAGCAGTATCGCAACATGAAGGAGAAAATGCCCAAAGAGGGACAGCAAGTGTCTACACCAATGGGGGTAGTTAGTGTGGTTGGGAGTAACCCACTGAAGGAAACGGTATTGGTTGAACTGGAAAGTAAGGCTACTGTTGAGTTGCCTCTCAGTGAGGTTACTGTTGAGGACAAGCCTCCTATAAGTGAGGAAGCATAATAGAAAGGCTAGGCTTCACCGGTTACCGGTTAATTTCCAGTGGGAAGGTATTTTTGCCAATCCGTTCGAGTTTGTAGGTAGTGGTAGGGGATATAGAATGAGTGGTTATCATGTGGTGGGGATGGGGGCCGCATCAATTTCATCCTCGCCTCCTGGGGGGTTTTCCCTGCCTTGTGGCGATTACAAAGCACACAGGCGCTAACCACATTTTCCCAGGTATGTTCGCCACCCCGGTAGCGTGGAATGACATGGTCCAGGGTAAGTTGCCGGATTGCTTTACCACAATACTGGCACGTGTGGTGGTCGCGGTTGAAAACTTCAAAACGAGTTAGTTTATGCACAGGTCGGGGACGCTTAATCATATAAGCCAATCTGATTACTGATGGCACCTGAAAAATATGATTGGCTGAGTGGATAAATCCTGAGTCATTCTCTAACATCTCAGCCTTACCTCTGTAGATTAGCACTATTGCCCGGCGGGCTTGACAAATATTAAGTGGCTCGTAGCTATAATTCAACACTAGGACGGGAAGGTTTATCATCTCTGAACTTACTTTCTAAGTAGGAGTTTACCTATTTTACAAGAAAGCTTTTGGCTGTGCAAGCTTTAGTTTAGGATTGTGGTGTAGGAGGGGCTGGTGTCCTCTATCAGATATCAAAGCTGGTCTTGTCGGCTCTAGCGCTCTTTTCGGCCACGGCGATATGTCCTCTTGGTGCCCTGGCTAGACCGCATATCACCTCGGTAGTCAGGGGCGAGGATATTGAATACCAGGCTGATTTTGGGGTCCACCAACCGGGAACTAATGCGAGCCTCAATTTCATCTAGTGAGCAGCAAGTGGTGATTATTGTAGGTAGTCGGTCATTATAGCGATGGTTGATAACCTGGTAAAGCTTTTCCTGTGCCCAGGGTGTGGTTGATTGCTCGCCAAAGTCATCCAGAATGAGTAATGGCGTATTCTTTACACTGTCAAAGAGCTGGTCGTAGGACACCTTGCTCTCAGGACTAAAGGTGGAGCGTAGATGGTCAAGGAAGTCGGGCACCACTACGAACAGGGCCGGCTTACCGGCTCGAAGGTGCTCGTTAGCAATGGCTGCTGCCAGGTGGGTTTTACCACAGCCGTTAACACCTACTAATACGCGCCAGCCGTCAGGTGATTTGGTGAAGTCACGGGCTAGGTTAAATACCTCGGCTAAATTCTGGCGTTGCTCTGGCGGAAGATTAACCCGTTTCCAGTCAAAGTTATTGAAGGTCATGTTTCTCAGTAGTTCTAGTCCCAGACTACCAGTATAGTCTAATGGAGAGGGTTGTTTTTCCTCGAGGGCATATATGCGGCATAGCTTGGGGTCAGTTAGGCGGGTGCGTATTCTATCTTCTAGCTGGTCAATAGGGGTAATAGTAACAATCACCGTAGGCAGTGCACTATTAAAGCGATGATTTAGCAATTGGTCCAATTTTTCCTCAGCCCAGGGTGTGCTGCTTTGAGCACCCAAATCGTCTAGAACTAGTAGCGGGGCATTACGCACCTGGTTAAAGAAGTCATCGTAGGCTATTTCACTATTGGGGCTAAAGGCAGAGCGTAGGTGGTCGAGAAGGTCAGGAGTGCTGACAAAGAAAGCAGGGTACCCCTGGCTGAGACGCTGGTTAGCGATAGCTGCTGCCAGGTGTGTCTTGCCACAACCGCTGGGACCAGCCAGGATTAGCCACCCTTCAGGCTGGTTAGCAAATGCCTTGGCTGCTTGGTAAGCGCGATGAAATTGCTCTTGATTGGCTAGACTGGAGCTTTTACTTTCTGGGTCTAGGTTATCAAAGGTAAAGCGGGTCAGTGAGCCCAGGTTACTATAGCGCTGTAGCAGGGTTTGTCGCTCCTCATTCAGTTTCTGCCGGGTGCAGCGGCAGGCGATAACCCGACTGAAATCCGGCTTCTCTGAGGGCAGAAGAGGATGAACGTATCCCGCCCCCTTACAAATGGGGCAGGATGTACTTGGTGAGGCTACTTCTGGTTCTTCAGCGCCTGACCATGTGTCCGTATCTGCCCTTGATGTATTTGTCTGGGCTTGTCTTTTCCGCAGAATCTCTCCTATATGTTCCATCGCTTTTACCTTCTGCTGACCAACGCTCTAAAATCTTAATAATATACCTTATGTTTCGCTTGTTACGGAAAACCGCCTCTTTAATAGCATCGCTAATCCAGGTTTCAGGGTACAGTTTCTCAGCCTCATGCAGCTCTTCGGCAATCATGGGGGTTAGCATACCGATATTCTGTTCATACAAGGTAAAAATGTCAGGTTGTTCCTCAGTCTCAACATAGGCTTGTCCCACAGCTTTCAGCCCGCTCAAGTTGAGTTCACCACTTTGAATCTTGGCTATAACCTGTCTCTGGGACTCAGTGTTGAGGAAATAGATATCCTCCGTTAACCCGTCTCTATCGAGTACAAGGTGAAGGAAAGTCCCCCGCTGCGTAGCCATTTCTAGGGCTTTATGCAGCACCTCCCCGGGAGGGTTTGTCGTCTCCCTGAGGCTGTTCATTAGGCTCGTATTTCCTAACAGTTCTCTATAGGTGACAAAACGGGGGTAGCCCCGCTTACGGTAAAGCTCCACAAAAATGTGGAGGGTTACCTTTAGCTCGGTAATGTCGTTGATTTGGGGCAGTAGTGTACTGAAGAAAAGGTTAGGTAACGGGGTGAATTCCATCTTGGCTGGGAAACCACCAAACTGCTTCATAGTAAACTCGGCTCTTTTTTGCTAATAAGATTATCGAACTTAGTTATATCGTGCCGGAAGCGCAGTCGTATATCACCGATAGGTCCGTTGCGGTGCTTGGCAACTATAATCTCGGCCGGTGGAGGGTAGCTTTCGGATGGGTGCTCGATTTGCCATTCTTCTTTGCTCGTAGAGTAGAGTTCTTCCCGGGAGATGAAGGCAACTACATCGGCATCCTGTTCAATGCTGCCGCTTTCTCGCAGGTCAGAGAGCTGGGGTCTATGCGATGCCCGCCACTCTATAGCTCGGCTAAGCTGGGATATTGCTATTACGGGTACGTTGAGCTCACGGGCTAATGCTTTAAGTGAACGGCATATATCTCCTAGCTCCAGGACCCTGTTGTCTCGTTTGCTATCACCCTGCATCAGTTGCAGGTAATCGACAATAATAATGTCGATGGCATGCTCGAAGTGGAGCCGGCGAGCTTTGCTACGTATTTCTACCACTCGTAGCTGGGGGGAATCATCAATATAGATTGGTGCTTCAGAAAGGATGCCGGTAGCTTCCATGACTTTTCTTTCCTCTTCCTCACCATGGAGTCCGAAACGAAACCGTCTGGAATTGACCTCAGCGTCACCAGATAGGAGACGTAGGACTATCTCTGCTCGTGACATCTCGAGGCTGAAAAGAGCCACGCAAGCTCCATACTCAACGGCAGCATTTCTGGCGATATTAAGGGCTAGGCTGGTTTTACCGTGGCTGGGTCTGCCGGCAACGATAATGAGGTCAGAGCGGTGAAATCCACCGAGGAGTTCGTCCAGAGCGGTAAAGCCAGAAAGCACGTACGGCATCGGCTCATGAGTACCTTCTTCAGGTGGTAAGGTAGACTCAAAATATTGTTCGAGCAGTCGCCGGATAGGGACAAGGTCTCGTAAGGTCTCTCCATGACGCAGTCGATACAGTATATCTTCGGCCTTATCGAGACTGGAATCCAAATCAGGGTCTGCCTGGTAGCCAATAGCCGTAATCTGGTTGGAGGCGTTAATGAGCCGGCGCATCATCGATAAGCGATAGACAATCTGAGCATAGGCCTCAATATCAAGGGACGTAGGGCAGTTGGCTATCAGGTGGCTTAAATAGGCAGCGCCGCCACATAACTCCAGTTTTTCCCGTCGGGCTAGCTCTTGAGCTACTGTGATTTGATTGATGGCCTCACTGCGCTGGTAAAGTGACAGGCATGCCTCATATGCCAACGAGTTTCGTTCACTATAGAAATCTGATGGCTGAAGGAGGGTAGTTATTTTATAAATGGCGGTGCCATCTATCAGGAGCGAGCCGATTACTGCCTCTTCAGCATCAATGTCATGCGGGGGTAGTTTTTCACTATACACTCTAACCCGTCTCCTTTTCGATAATAACCTTTATCTTGGGCGCTATATCCTTAGCTAGTTTAATGGCTACCTCGTAACTGCCAAGTTGCCGAATAGGCTCGGCTAACTCTATCTTTTTCTTGTCAACAACCTGTCCTGTGGCATTTTGTAGTTCAGAGGCTATATCGGCACTAGTAATTGAGCCAAAAAGTCGGTCCTTAGCTCCAGTCTTGGCTTTGAGGATAATTTCTTTCCCTTCAATTTGGTGAGCCCGCTCAGTCATTTCAGCCTCTGTTTGTGCTTGACTGCGCTCTGTTATTCCCCGTTGTGCTTCTATGGTGCTGGTAGCTGAGGGTATGGCTAACAAGGCTAGTTTTTTGGGTATGAGAAAGTTCCTGCCGTAGCCATCAGCTACCTCTTTTATCTCACCAGCTCTAGCCACATTGGGCACATTTTGCAGGAAGATGACCTTCATAGTTCCTTACTAATAATTATACTTCATCACTAGATGAAGTAAAAGCTTAATCTAAGGATTATTTGCCAATCTCTTTTCTTCGGGGTTTGAAGGTTCCACCCCATTAATGATGGGTTTAAGCATATTATCTGATGAATATTTCCGCATATATGGCAGCAGTAACGCCATCTCCGGCAGCAGTTACGGCTTGTTGAGCAGAATTGTAGCGTATATCACCAGCGGCAAAAATGCCAGGTATTTCGGTCCCCATTTTCTCATTGGTGGTGATATAACCAGCAGCATCTAGGGGCAAGACCCCTTTGAGGTAAGCTGTGTTGGGCTTAAACCCGATAGACATAAAGATTCCAGCTACATCTAGGGTAAATTTTTCTCCGGTTATAACGTTGCGGAGGCTTAGCTGCTGAACTACCTCTTCGCCCTTAATTTCCTCAACTATAGTATTCCATAGGAATTCAATCTTGGGTTCAGCGAAGGCTTTCTCCTGGAGGATGCGGCTAGTCCGGAGCTGATGGCGGCGGTGTATCACTATAACCTTAGAGGCGAACCGGGTGAGATGGCGGGCTTCGGTAATAGCGGCGTCGCCACCACCAACTACAGCTATCGGTTCCCCTTTGAAAAAGGCAGCGTCACAGGTAGCACAATAGGACACGCCTTTACCAGTAAATTCTTTTTCTCCGGGTATACCTAATTTGGCTCGTTCGGAGCCACCAGCTATAATCACCGCTTTAGCTATAAAGTTAGCCTCGGTGGTCTTTACTACCTTTTGACCTTCTTTTAGCTCAATACCGGTAGTCTCAGCCAGCAAAGTTTCTAGCCCGTATTTTGTTGCTTGCTGGTGCATTAATTGAGTCAGCTCTAAGCCGCTAATACCTTCAGGAAATCCGGGGTAGTTCTCCACCAGCTCGGCATTTACTATCTGACCCCCTACCAGCCCCCGTTCTATAAGTAGGCTACTCAGCCTCGCCCGTGAAGTGTAAAGTCCAGCGCTAAGTCCAGCCGGGCCACCCCCAATAATAACTACCTCATATTCCTTATTCATGGTGCTAAGTCGAGGCAGTGTCCAAGTCTCGTTTCAGCTCTGCTTTGGGTTTATAGCCGACTATGTGAGAGACTGGCTCTCCCTTTTTGAAGAGAAGTAGGGTGGGGATGGACATTATTTGGTATCTGGAAGCAGTCTTTGGGTTCTGGTCAACATCCAACCTGGTAAAAGTTATCTTGCCGCTATAATCTTCAGCTAACTCATCTAATATTGGAGCAAGCATAAGGCAAGGGCGGCACCAGGGTGCCCAGAAATCTACTAGTACTAGTGCCTCTGCTTGTAACACGGTCTGGTCAAAATTAGCGTCATCAACTGTAATTGGTTTGCTCATGGCTTTTCTCCTTAATTGTCGGTGTAATGCCATGTTCTACGGTCAGTTTAGCCAGACCGATGGCATTCATAATAGCCCTAGCCTGGCTGCGACCGTGAGCGATGACAATATTCCCGTTTATTCCCAGGAGGTATGCTCCCCCGTGTTCTCGGTAATCCATCCGTTTCGCCCAGGAGCTCATCCTTATATCACGAAGTAAGGTCCGTGCTTGGAGATGAGAGGCACAGGAAAAGAGGTGTCCTACCTGTCGCAGTGAGGAGAGAAAGGTGTCCCCCAGTCCTTCTATGGTCTTGAGCACGATATTTCCGGTGAAGCCATCGGTGACGATAACATCAGCTGTGCTGTTTAGTATATCCTGTCCTTCCACATTACCGATAAAGTTTAAATTGGTCTTCCTGAGAAGTCGGTAGCTTTCTTGGGTTAAACGATTACCCTTGGTTTCCTCTTCGCCGTTGCTGAGTAAGCCGACCCGTGGGGAATTAATGCCAAGGAGGTGTTGCATATAGGTAGAGCCCAATTGAGCGAATTGAACCAAAAAACGCGGTCGGCAATCAACATTGACCCCGGCATCAATAAGAAGAGCGGGGTTCGTTGGGGTGAGGGCAAGGATACTGCCCAAAGCTGGGCGCTCTATACCGTCTATCTTTCCCAGGTTGAATAGAGCGGCACATACTACGGCCCCGGTGTTTCCGGCTGAGACAAAGGCTGAGGCGGTACCATCTCGTACCAGATTAACCCCGACCACTATTGACGAGTCGGGTTTTCTCTGAACTGCCTTGACGGGAGACTCACCAAGCTCAATACTTTGACTGGCCTCAGTGATGGTAAGTCCTGATTTTCCTAAATGGCGATGTGACAGCACATGGAGTATAGATTTCTCACCGACCAGAATTATATCCACTTTGTACTCTTCAGCGGCTTTTATGGCCCCAGTCACTATTTCCTTTGGGGCGTACTCTCCCCCTGAAGCATCAACGGCGATTCTCATTCTATTTCCTTATTTTGGCTGCTCGGGCTTCTTTCCCATAGGTCACACCGACCTCCCCACCGGGCAAGAATCTGACTATCAATCGAAAGCTGAGCTATCTCACATTGGTTGGGACAGGCGTTACATATGAATGAGGAAGTATGATATGTTATCTCACTTATGCCAAATCCCTTGAACTTGCTTCCGTTGCTATTATTTAGCGACTCTTCGTGCACCAGTAAGGCAGTACCAATTGCACCCATGACCTCATGATGAGGTGGGACAATAATTTCGCTACCAAGCTCTTCTTGGAGTGCCTTCACTATAGCCTGGTTAAAAGCAACCCCGCCCTGAAATACTATCGGAGGCTTAATTTCCTTGCCTAAGCCAACATTATTAAGGTAGTTACGCACTAATGCCTGGCACAGGCCATAGAGAATATCCTCAGTCCGATGTCCCATTTGTTGTTTGTGTATCATATCTGACTCGGCAAAAACGGTACATCGTCCGGCAATACGGACTGGTGTCTTGCTAGTCAGTGCTCGCTGACTGAACTCTTCAATGCTCATATTGAGGCGTAGCGCTTGGTGGTCAAGGAAGCTACCGGTACCGGCAGCACAGACGGTATTCATTCCGAAATCAATTACTACCCCGTCCCTAATGATGATAATCTTACTATCCTGCCCTCCAATTTCGATGATGGTTTGTGCTTGGGGGGCGTATTGCAGGGTAGCCACAGCGTGACTGGTAATCTCGTTCTTGACTAAATCGGCGCCAACGATAACCCCGGCTAGGTAGCGAGCGCTCCCGGTAGTAGCCACACCACAAATGTCAACGTCCTTAGGCAACTGCTGTTTGATTTGATGCAGTCCTTGCTGAACCATCTCAATAGGCTTACCTTGTGTCAGCATGTAGAGGTCAGTAATAAGCTCGCTATACTTATTCAGCAGGGCAAACTTGGTAGTTACCGAGCCAACATCGATACCCAAATAGGCTTCCATGACTCCCCTTATCGGTTATTATTGGATATTCGTCGCTTTCGTTCTAACAAGTCGACAAAGGCTTCCAATCTGGTCAGCATTCCTGGCTTAGCTAATTGCTCATCACAAAGTATGGTTAATACCGGGATAGTCTCCTTAGTCGATGTCATGATATTTTGAGCTATTATTTCAGGCATACAGGTGAAAGGGGCTAGGTGTACCAGTCCATCATACTTTTTAGCGTGGAGCACCTTTTCTCCCACCGATTCCCAGCCGTCACCACCTATATCCCGCTTGAGGTAAGGCTGGGCTGCTTTATGAATTCTGTCCTTCTCATCCATGCCCAGAGGATTGAGGAATAGACTAAATTTAGTCCACTCCGAAACGAAAGTTGTTCGTCTTACCTCTACCCCTAGCTTACCCAGCTCACTCTCCACATCTAGATTAGAGAATGGCTCCAGCACTACATAGAACTCCCCGGTGATGCCTACTATTAGTGGTGGGGTTTCAGTATCCTTAGGTACCTGATTAAGCTGGTCAATGTAGTCTCTTTGCACCTTCTTTAAGGTACTATAATCATCAACCTCATCAATAGCCTTAACCGCTTTAACAAATAGCCTATTAGCTGTTCCCTTTATTCGCTCTAGCGGGCGCACCTTATGTACTACTTGCTCTATTCTGTCTAGGGCGTTTAGCTTGGCTATACCAAAGCGAAAGGCTGATATAATCTTATACCACGATGCATTATTTGACAAGCGCTTAATCATTCCGAGTATACCGAAAAGCTTTTGCTCAGAAATTCCTACTTGAATCATTTCAAAGTTGTGCCCCAGCTCGCGAAGGATTTGTTCCTGAGTCTTAGCGTAGTAACCTAAGCGGCAGGTACCATAGCCGGCAGGCATAATTAAAGTATCTGCTCCAAGCTCAGTAGCTTCAATCAGGTTACCTAGAGTCAGCTTAAATGGGATGCAAAGCCCTTCAGGGGAGTACCTGACCCCCAAGGATAGCGTGCGCTGGTTATTGACTGGTGGTATGACCAAGTCAACATTGAGCCTCTGGAACAAAGCCTTAAAGGGTATATAAACATTGCCCATGTGGGGCATGCCTACACGCATATCTCTACCTGCCTCTTTTTCTTTCTGTGTAGCATATCTATGAAGGCTTCAAGGCGACTTATTACTCCTGCCTTCCCAGTGTGTTCGTCATAAATGATATTAAGTACTGGACATCCTTCTTTTGTTGACAGCATGATATTGCGAGCCATTATTTCGGGCACACAGCCAAACGGTTCAAGGTGAACAATTCCATCCCAATCTCTAGCGTGTAACACCTTCTCTCCTACCGACTGCAAGCCATCTCCGCCCACGTGGCGGGAAAGATATGGCATGGCTGCTCTGTGAGCTTTGTCCTTTTCTTGTAACTTAAGTGCGTGGATAAAAGGGTTGAGCTTGACCCATTCACCAGCGGATGTGGGACGCCTGACCTCAACCCATAGCTTACCCAGTTCAATTTCTATATCCATGTTAGCAAAGGGGTCAATCACGATGAAGAACTCACCGGTAACACCAATTTTTAAGGGAGCAGGTGAAGTGATGGTGGGTAAGCTCATGAGCTTGTGTAGATACTCTTGCTTGGCTTGCCTGAGGGCTCCATAGTCTGCGGCATTATCTATAGCCTTAATACTCTCTCTATAGATTCTGGTGGCTTCACCCTTGTCCCACTCTACGGCTCGCATTTTGTGTACCATCCGTTCGACTTCCTCCAGTGTATTCAATTTGGCTATGCCAAAACGGAAAGCTGTTATTACTTTCCTCGTAGAAGCCCCGTTGGTGACACATTTCACTATGTACAATATACCATGATCCTGAGTTACCATATGAAACTTATAGCCCAGCTCGCGCAGAATTAGCTCGTGAACCTTATGATAGTAGCCAAAGCGACAAGGGCCTGGTCCACCTGGCATAACAAGTGTATCTGCTCCCAACTCCAAAGCCTCAATCATGTTGCCGAGTTGGAGTTTGAACGGGAGGCAGACCGTCTCGGGTGAGTATTTAACGCCCAAAGAGAGGGTGCGCTGAGTTGTGGGTGGTGGTATGACCAAGTCAACGCCCAACTCTCTGGCCATGGCCCTTACGGCTACATCAATACTACCCATATGGGTTAGACCTAGACGCATATCTCTACCTGCTTCCTTTTCTTTCTATATATCATATCAAGGAAGGCTTCCAGTCGGGTAACGACGCCAGCTTCAGCAGTGTGCTCGTCCAGAGTAAGGCTCATAAAAGGGGTAGTTCTCAGTCTAGCCGCCTGCCGTCGCACCATGTCCATCATTAGTGAATCGGGTCCACAACCAAAGGCCATTATACCAATAATACCATCAGCTCCGCTTTTCAAGTAGTGCTCTCCAGCTCCTACTACTTCCTCTTCATATGTCCAGTAGGCTCTGCCTACTAATCTGGCTATGGCTGATTCAAGCTCCTGCGTGGTCAGCATCTCCGGGGTTAATACCCTATTATGAGCCTG
Source organism: Dehalococcoidia bacterium (assembly GCA_011192075.1). GTDB lineage: Bacteria > Chloroflexota > Dehalococcoidia > Dehalococcoidales > S120 > S120. The sequence continues at coordinate 14,234 of DUER01000158.1, forward strand.
CTCCAGTCGGTGGATGAGGCGGTAACTTATATGTTCATCATACAGGAGGTACGGGTGACCAATGATGGCTACAGTGGCTTGTGGTGAAGTTGGGTTACTGGAATGTGTTTTTGGCTCGGGCTTAGGTGTGCCTGATATTTCTTCTATCGCTTGTGGTGGTGTTAATCCAGAGTCAGACATTACCTGGCGATAGTTCAAGTGAGCTTGCCAGGCAGCTATGCTGGCTCTTCTGACCTTAGACGGATTCCAGGTAAAATGCCGTCCCAGTTGGTAAATAGCCTGATACAGTTTGCGTTTCCCCTTATTAATATCAATATCTATATCTAGGATAGGGGGGGATTCAGGGATGACCGCTTTAGTCATATCAGGTAAGCCAAGAAATTTGGAGCAGTTGTAAACCTTACTTTGCACACTGCGGATGGCCGGGATAAAAATATAGTCGCACTTTTCTATCAGAGAAAGAACATGACCCAAGAAGAGCTTTACTGGCAAGCAGGTCTCGGCTACCACCCGGGAGGAGCCTGAAGACAGTACAGTTTCAGTGGTTGGTGGTGAGACCACTACCTCCGCCCCAAGTTCATGAAAGAAGGTTTGCCACATAGGGTAGTATTGGTAGTAGAGTAGGGCTCTGGGGATACCTATCTTAATCATTCTTGTTGCTGAAATTCCTCTTTAATCTTAATAATTATCTTAGGATTAGCTACCAGGTCAACAACGGTCATAGCTAGAGCTTTGGCAGCATCAAGTAGACCACAGCTGGCCGCTTCTGAGGCAGCCGCTGAGGCAAACTGGGGAGAATGAACTCCTTCTTCTACCGGAGCTATGGCTACTATGGGATGGATGCTGGGCACAAGCTGGCTGACATTACCCATATCAGTACTACCGAAGGCTCTCCTGGGGTCAGTAAGGTGAACCTTGCGTCCCAGGGGTTTCATATTATGGCTAAATAATTGGGCTAGGGTTAGGTTATTACGCATAGGAGCATAACGTGTATTTCCCCACTTGTATTCCAGGTGGGCTCCACTGGCAGTGGCGGCTCCAATGAAGCAATTTATGACCCTCTGTTTTAGTTCATTTAAGTAAGTATCATCTTCAGCGCGGACTATAAAACTTCCTACACTGTGAGCTGGGACAATGTTAGCCGATTCTCCACCATCGGTAATAATACCGTGGATGCGGGCTTTATCCTTAATGTGCTGACGCAGTGAATTGACCGCGGTGAAAGCCTGAAGCATAGCTTCGAGGGCATTGATGCCGGCTTCAGGTCGGGCGGCAGCATGAGCCGCTTGGCCAAAGAATTCAACGTCCAGGGTTTGACAAGCAAGAGCTTGTGTGGTGGCAATATCATATACCCCCGGGTGTACTATCATAGCTATGTCAACCTCATTAAATGCTCCTCTGTCAGCCATTATTGCCTTACCCCCATATAGCTCCTCACCCGGTGTGCCTATAATTAGTATACTACCCCCGAACTGATTAATAACCGGCTTAGAAGCAACTCCGGCACCAACAGCACAGGCAGCTATTAGATTATGACCACAGGCATGCCCCAGCTTAGGCAGAGCATCATACTCAGCCAGAATAGCAATAGCTGGCTTTCCTTGACCGTAACTTCCCCTGAAAGCAGTTGGTAGCTCACAGATGCCCTGCTCTGTACGGAAGCCATTTTTTTCTAGGTACTGGGTTAGCCAGCTTGATGCCTTGGTTTCCTGAAATCCTAGCTCGGGGTTGGAGTGGATTTTTAGACTTAGCTCGGTTAGCTGATGGCTTTGATCATCTACTTCACTTATGGCTGAAGCCTTTAATTTTTCTAAGTCCAAGCCCCACCCCCATTCTGAGGATGACTTTGAAACTACTCCAATATGTTGCTTATTATAGCTTAAACTAACCAGGATTTCTATGTTTATACCATTGGGCTGGGAACTAGGCTGTCTCCTCATCTTACCCTGTACCGATATGGTAGTCAACTTTGTATTCACCTTGACAGTAGGTATGTGGCTCTGCTTATAATAAACCGGCTTTAGCTGGGAATTAGGCAACTTTTGAAGTGTCCTCTGGAGTAGCCACCAAGAAAGCCAATTGATAAACTCGGCACCGTGGTTAGGTATATACATTTTCCTAAATAATCAGCGAACTAATGGAAGGGGAGGAGTTATCTTGGAGTATTTCTTAACTGAGCAACAAAAGACAACTAAGAATCTGGCAAGAAGGATTGCTGAGGAAAGGGTATTGCCGGTGAGAGCAGAGCTTGATGAGAAGGAGGAATTCCCTTGGGCTATAATGAAAGACCTCGCCGATGCTGATATGTTCCGGGTCTTTATCCCGGAAGAATATGAGGGGCTGGGTGGAGGCTGTCTTGACCTGTGCCTGGTGGTGGAGGAGCTAAGCCGGGTATGTAGCGGAGTGGCGATAAGTTATGCAGCTACTGCCCTTGGGTGTTCCTCCCTGCTGGAGTATGGGACCGAGGAGCAGAAGCGAAAACACCTTCCTGATGTAGCCAGTGGGGGAAGATTAACCGCCTTCGCGCTAACCGAGGCCACAGCTGGTAGCGATGTTAGCGCCATAAGGACGACTGCCCGTCGGGAGCAGGGAGGCTATGTTCTCAATGGAACTAAGCAGTTTATCACCAATGGCGGTGAGGCTGAGATATATACTGTTATTGCTCTGACTAGCCCCGAGAGAGGCATCCGTGGTGCCAGCGCTTTCCTGGTGGAAAAGGACACTCCTGGTTTTACTTTCGGTAATAAGGAGAAGAAGATGGGCCTCCGGGCTTCTGCCACAAGGGAGCTTATTTTTCGAAATTGTTTAATCCCTGAGGAGAATATTATTGGTCGGGAGGGGATGGGGTTTGTTATGGCGATGAGGCTTCTTGATCGCTCACGCCCGGGAGTCGGGGCTCAAGCGGTGGGACTAGCTCAAGGAGCGTTGGAGGCAACGGTAGACTACGCTCGGCAGCGTATCCAGTTTGGGCATCCGATTATTTCTCTGCAAGCAGTCCAGCTCATGCTAGCCGATATGGCTATCGCCGTGGAAGCGGCCAGGTTACTGGTTTATTCTGTAGCCAAGACAATTGATAGCGGGGAAAAGAACTTTACGGAAGAAGCAGCTATGGCAAAAGTCTTTGCCTCAGACACGGCGATGAAGGTTACTACTGATGCTGTGCAGATTTTTGGTGGGGCTGGTTACATGCGTGATTACCCCGTTGAGAAAATGATGAGGGATGCCAAAATCACTCAGATATACGAAGGCTCCAATGAGGCATTAAGAACTGCCATTGCCTTTGAACTTAGGAAGAGGAAGGCAAGGCGCGAATGAACATCGTGGTTTGCCTCAAGCAGGTTCCTGACACCACTGACATCAAAATTGACCCCCAGACCAATACCCTGGTGAGACAGGGGATTAAGAATATCGTCAACCCCTTTGACACCTATGCTCTGGAGGAGGGGGTCCGAGTAAAGGAGCGATACGGAGGCAGGGTTACGGCGATAAGTATGGGTCCAGCTCAAGCTGAAGAGGTGCTGAGAGAGGCGATTGCCACTGGTGCCGATGACGCTGTTCTATTAAGTGACGGCGCCTTTGCTGGTGCCGATACCTTGGCTACTGCCTACACTCTAGCCAGAGCAATTAATAAATTGGAGCAGTATGATGTTATTATTTGCGGTCGGCAGACAATTGATGGGGATACCGGACAGGTAGGGCCAGAGCTGGCTGAGATGCTAAAGCTGTCCTTTGTTGCCTATGTCAGCAAGATAGACGAGATAAGCAATGGATATATGCGAGTTAAGCGAATGATTGAAGATGGGTATGAGGTTATGGAGACGCCCTTGCCAGCCGTGCTCACGGTGGTAAAAGAGATTAATGTTCCCCGTCTACCGTCTCTTCGTGGACTGACCAAGGCAAAGAGCGCCGTGATACCGGTTTGGACTGCCCAGGAATTAGGTGTTGATAATAACATGGTGGGGTTATCCGGCTCAGCCACTCGGGTAATCGAGATATTCTTCCCCCAGAGAGTCCGCTGTGGTGAGATATTCCAGGGGGAGTTAGAAAGCCAGGTAAGCAGACTGGTCGATAAGCTAAGGGAGGCCACGATAGTCTAGTACTATGGGAATTCAGATTGACCTTGATAAGTGTGTTGGCTGTGGTAATTGTGTGCCTGCCTGTCCTTTTGGTCTCCTGGAAATTATAGATGAAAAGGTTCAAGTCAAGGACGGTTGCAACTTTTGTGGTGCTTGCCAGGAGGCATGTGATTACGAGGCCGTAGTTATAGAAGCTGTTAACCAGGTTTCGGTTCCAAGTGACAGCCACCGGGGGGTCTGGGTATTTGCTGAGCAGCGACATAGCCAGTTGAAAAGCGTAGTCTATGAGCTAGTATCAAAAGGTCGGAAGCTGGCAGATACCCTTGAGACGGAATTATGCGCGGTATGTCTTGGTCATAATATTAATGAGGTTGAGCAATTGATTGCCTACGGTGCCGATAAGGTCTACCTGATAGATAGTCCCGTTTTAGCCCACTTTCACGAGGATTTGTATACCAGGAAACTGGTTGAGCTAATTCAGGAATATAAGCCTGAGATAGTTGTCGCTGGTGCTACTCCACATGGGCGTTCCTTTATTCCTCGGGTAGCGGCTATGTTAAGGACAGGACTCACTGCTGACTGCACCGGGCTTGAAATTGACGTCGAGACAAGACTTTTGTTGCAGACCCGTCCTACCTTCGGTGGTAATATCATGGCCACTATTATCTGCCAGGCGAAAAGACCGCAGATGGCAACAGTTCGCCCCCGAGTCTTTAGAAAAGAGGCACCCAGTAAGGGGAAAAAGGGACAGATAATAAAAATGGATTTGGATAGTGAAGGCGTCACCTCAAGTACCAAATTACTTGATTTTATTGAGGATATTACTGAAGCGGTCAAGCTTGAGGAGGCTGATATTATTGTTTCCGGAGGTCGGGGACTGGGGAAGGCGGAGAACTTCCAGTTGCTGGAAGAACTGGCCAATGTTTTAGGGGCAGCGCTGGGTTCATCGCGACCACTGGTGGATGATGGCTGGATTTCATATCCCCATCAAGTAGGACAGACAGGTAAGACCGTTTGTCCTAAGCTTTATATTGCCTGTGGTATCTCAGGGGCGGTTCAGCATCTGGCTGGCATGCAGACCTCGGATAATATCGTGGCTATCAATAACGATCCCAATGCCCCTATCTTCGAAGTAGCTACCTATGGCATTGTCGGCGACCTGTTTCAGATAGTACCCATGCTGATAGAGAAGCTAAAGAATGGGTAAAGGTTAGCTTAGGCTAGTAGCTTTCTTACTGTGTTCACCTCTTTCAAACAACTTTACATAAAGCTTCATAGTCGTTTATCAAGGGAAGGTTCACCTAATTAGATTTCCTAACGGCGTTGATAAGCAATCTCATAAGTTTGCGGTAGGTATTCGTTTCAGTTTATAATAGATTGAGTTGGAGTGGGGGTAAGAGGCAATGCAGATTAATGTTTCTCAATTACTTAAAGAATCTACAGGTGCCAAGCGAAATTATCAAGTAGCCGATATTGTTGATGGTGCTGATAGCGCCGGTATGGTTGAGGGTGAGGTGAGGCTACTACGTACTAACCGGGGTATCCTGGCCAGAGGCACACTAAATACGGAGGTTGAAGTTACTTGTAGCCGTTGCTTAAGTTCGTTTCGTTGCCCTATAGCTCTAAATATTGAAGAGGAATACTTTCCCACGACTGATGTAGTTAGCGGTGCTCCGCTATCCCTACCTGAGGAGCCTAGCTATTTTACTATTGATGAACATCATGTCCTTGATTTAAGCGAAGCGATACGCCAGTATGCGCTACTGGCTATCCCTATGAAGCCGCTTTGTCGTGAAGATTGTGCTGGATTGTGCTCTCATTGTGGGCATAATCTTAACCTGGGGTCTTGCCATTGTCCATCGCAGGCAACAGACCCTCGCTGGTTTAAGTTGACTAAATTGGTTAATGAGCGGAAAGGAACTGAGTAAATTATGGGTGCTTTACCAAAGCGAAAATACGCCAAGGCGCGTCAGGGTAAGAGGCGCAGTCACCTTGGGTTGGCTCTTCCTCCTCTGAATTATTGCCCTCAATGCCATACTATTAAGCTGTCTCACCATGTTTGTCCTACTTGTGGAAGCTATGCCAGCAGACAGGTTGTCGAGATTGAGGGCTCCAAAAAGAAGACTAGCTAAAGGGAGATTAAGCCGATGAAACTGGCTTATGTATTTCCCGGGCAAGGTTCTCAGTGGGTGGGCATGGGTCGTGACCTCTATGATAACTTCGATTCAGCCAAGGAGGTCTTTAAGCAGGCTGACCAGGTCCTAGGATTTCCTCTTTCAGAACTATGCTTTGAGGGTTCAGAGGATGAGCTTCGTCAGACTATTAATGTCCAGCCAGCAATCGTAACTGTCAGCTTGGCTTGCCTGGAAGTTGCCTCGGTTGCTGCCGGTAGCAATGGGTTACCACCCCCTACTTTTGTTGCCGGGCATAGTCTTGGGGAGTATACGGCACTGGCAGCAGCTAAAGTGCTTGATTTTGCTACCACTGTTTACCTGGCTCGAGAGCGGGGGTGCTTAATGCATGAGGCTGGGTTGAGGCAGCCGGGAGGCATGGTGGCTGTAATTGGGCTTGATGAAGCTTCATTAGCTGAGGTGTGTCGTGAAACTGACACCCAGATGGCTAATATTAACTGCCCAGGTCAGCTAGTAATCAGCGGGGCAAGGGAGAACTTAACTCGGGCTGTGGATTTAGCTAAGTCCAGAGGAGCTTATCGTGCCATTCCGTTAAAGGTAAGTGGTGCCTTTCACACCCCACTGATGCAATCAGCAGTTGATGGTATGTCTGAAGTTTTAGCCACTCTTTCTTTTCAGCAACCACAGGTTCCTATTATAGCTAACACTACGGCTCAGCCGATGACCACTACAGAAGAGGTAAAGGCGGAGCTTCTAAGACAGCTATGTAATGGTATTCAGTGGCAGCACTCTATTGAGTATATGATAAATCACGGTGTGTCCACCTTTATTGAGATTGGACCCGGGAAAGTGCTTAGTAGTCTTATTAAACGAATAGACAGGAATGTTGAGCCCCTGAACATAGGTGATATGCCGACTATTAAGACTTTGGTTAATCGTAAGGGGTGAGGTTGATAAAGAGTCAAATATTTGGCATCTCATGAGAGCAGGGATGTGGATGGAGGTAGGGCAATATCTTGGCTGTGAACATTATTGATTCTTATCGGTTTGGTCTGGTAGTAATCAGCGGCAGGAAGTATATCTCAGATGTAATTATTTTCCCCGATAGGGTTAGGGATAACTGGTGGAAAAAGCGGGGTCATCAGTTATGCCTTGAGGATATAGCCGAGGTTTTGACTGACAATATTGAAGTGCTGATAGTTGGTACCGGTGAATCAGGTTTGATGAGGGTGCTACCTGAGACGAAACAGGGTATCGAAGCCCAAGGTATCAAGCTTATCGTGGAAACTACAGACAGGGCTTCCCAGACGTATAATCAGTTGTGTCATTCCCAGAGGGTAGTGGCCGCTCTCCACCTTACCTGCTGAATGATTTGAAATGTGGGATCATATTGAATCTATAGTTACTAGAACGCTGGTTAAATGCTAGCACTGTGGCAAGCAATCACCACTTATTTCTCAATGCCTGGGCTTGTGTTCAGATTGCATTCGTCATAATTTTGACCAGGTGTTACCTATAATCAAGCAGGCTCATTATGAAGCTAGAAAGCCGTTTGCTCTACCTCCGTTCCCACCAAGAGCCAAGACAGGAAAGTCCTACCGTATCTGTATGAATGAGTGCTCCATACCCGTGGATGGAGTGAGCTATTGTGGATTGCGTACTAACATAGAAGGCAAACTTAAAGGGGCTATCGCTAATTTGGCCAAGGTTAGCTAATACTATGACCCGCTACCGACCAATTGTGTGGCTGACTGGGTTTGCCCTGCTGGGACTGGGGCTGGCTATCCTGACTTTGCCTATCGGGCGGGTGTAGAGTATGGCTACAAAAATCTGGCTGTTTTTTATCATGCTTGCTCCTTTGACTGCCTATTCTACCAGAACTAGTATTATCGTCGGTTAGTGAGTAGCCAGGATTGAGTTAAAGCGTCGAAACTGACTGAGGCGGTTGATGACCCTACCGCTTGCATCCGCTTTTTTGGTGGTGACCCTACCTCCCCCAGCTACCTCATGCCATTTATGCCTCACGATTAGCCCTGAAGCAGAATCAGGGGCGTATCCTCCGAATTTGCTGGGAGAGTAATGGCTCGATGCACCCTGCCTTGTTAAGGCAAATGGTTGAGCTCTCTTTAAACTCGGGTGGCTGCATCAAGTTTGACCTCAAGGCGTGGAGTGAACCGATACATATCGCCCTTTGTGATGTTAGCAATAAAAGAACCCTAGATAATTTTCGGCTTTTAGCTGGGTATACTAGATTAAGACCGTCTCCACCATTGTTGGTAGCCAGCACCTTGCTTATCCCTGGTTATGTGGGCAAGGAAGAACTAGCCAGAATCGCTGGTTTCATCTCATCGCTTGACCCTGATATCCCATATGCTCTTCTTGCCTTCTACCCCGATTTTTTGATGACAGACTTACCGGTTACCTCCAGGTGTCAGGCTACGGAGTGCTTGGAGGCAGCTAGAGCCGTTGGACTAAGTCGGGTGAGGTTAGGTAATATTCATCTGTTGCAATAATAGAAGCGCTATTGACAGAAGTGGTATAATTTTTT
>DUER01000159.1 GCA_011192075.1 Dehalococcoidia bacterium
GTACACCATAAATAACAGGCAACCCGGTCTCTAATCCCACCTTAGCAATACCCTTAGTTACCTCAGCAGCAATGTATTCGAAGTGTGGTGTGCCACCGCGAACTACAGCACCAAGACAGATAACAGCGTCAAACCGCTTAGTCTCGGCTAATTTCTTAGCTACCAGTGGAATTTCAAATGAGCCCGGTACCAAGACAATCTCTATATCCTCCTGGTTAACACCGTGGCGAATTAAGGCATCCTGCGCTCCCTCAAGTAACTTCTTGGTAAGGAACTCGTTAAAGCGGGAAACGACCAGACCAAACTTCAACCCTTTCCCCAGTAGCACTCCTTCAAAACGCTGGCTCATTGCTTCCTCCCTATTATAAGATTATTTATAAGCTTTCCCCTCAATAAACAGTCTCTTTAATGGTTAGTCTAATTAAGTTAAGCATCTGGTATTTCTAAGAGATGACCCAACTTTTCCTGTTTTGTCTCCAGGTATTGACGGTTATACTCATGGGGAGGAGTAATAATGGGTACCGTCTCCACCACTTCAAGTCCGTAACCTTCCAAACCAACTACCTTCTTGGGATTGTTAGTGAGCAGGCGAATCCTATGTAAACCTAGTTCAGCTAGGATTTGGGCACCTATACCATAGTCACGCAGGTCGGGAGCAAAGCCTAAAGCCAAATTAGCCTCTACCGTATCCAGTCCTGCATCTTGAAGAGCGTAGGCACGAATCTTGTTATGGAAGCCAATACCTCGCCCTTCCTGTCTCATATACAGGAAAACACCTCGCCCTTGCTCAGCAATACTTTGCAGTGCCAGATGCACCTGCTGACCACAGTCGCAACGAAGACTAGCAAAAACATCGCCAGTAACACATTCGCTATGAACTCGAACTAATACTGGTTCCTCAGTAGATATATCACCTATCACCAAGACCAACTGTTCATCAGTGTCTATGTCACTCTTATAGGCAATAACAGTAAACTCACAGTAAACTGTGGGTAGCTTAGCTTCAGCCACTCGGTGCACCAGCCTTTCATAACGCCAGCGATAAGCGATTAGGTCAGCTATAGTGACCATCTTAATCCCATACTTCTCTGACATTATCTCGAGTTGAGGTAGCCGTGCCATTGAGCCATCCTCATTCATAATCTCGCATATAACCCCTGCCGGATAAAAACCAGCCAGCCGCGCTAAATCAACTATACCCTCAGTATGCCCAACCCGTACCAAGACACCACCCTCCCTTGCCCGCAGGGGGAACGTGTGCCCTGGCTGAACTAGAGCGTTGGGTTCAGCTGCTGGGTCAATTATTGTTTTTATTGTTTGGGTTCTATCTGCGGCTGAAATACCTGTAGTTACTCCGTATCTAGCATCAACCGACACAGTAAAGGCGGTGGAAAACCTTGAGGTATTCTCCCTAGTCATCATAGACAGCCCTAGCTCATCTAGCCGCTCACCTATAATAGGCAGACAGATTAGCCCCCGGGCATGCCGTGCCATAAAGTTAATCGCTTCAGGGGTAACCTTCTCCGCAGCTAAAACCAAGTCCCCCTCGTTTTCTCTATCCTCATTATCAACCAAAATAACAAACTTGCCTGCCTTTATATCCTCAATAGCTTCAGAAATGGTTGATGTACCCATGCTTACCCCTCCTAAGAAGAAGATATAATAATTAGCTTACCAGAAAGCCATGCTCTTGTAAAAAATCAACAGTTATCCCTGGTCTGCGAGCTAGACTCAATTGCTCCACATATTTGGCAATAATATCTACCTCCAGATTAACCAGTTCACCCACCCGTACACTGCCCAGAGTAGTATGCTTCTGGGTATAATCAACAATAGAAACCTGAAATGAGCTGACGTCCTTAGCTACCACGGTTAGACTAACCCCATCAACAGCGATAAAACCCTTATCCACCACGTAGCGCATCACTTCAGCAGGGGCTTCAAATCCAACCAGCATTGTCTGGTCCTCCCATCTAATAGAGGCTATCCTACCGGTAGCATCCACATGCCCCTGAACCAAATGCCCACCTAGCTGTCCCCCCAGAGCTACGGGTCGTTCTAGATTAACTCCATCACCAGCGGAAAGTAGTCCGAGGTTCGTCCGGCTCAATGTCTCAGGCATTATGTCAACCGAAAACGAATTTGCACCAAAGTCGGTTACTGTCAGGCACACGCCATTAATAGCAATACTTTGACCACCCTCCATTTCCTTAAGAACCGGCCTAGTGGCTATAACGAGGTTACCAGGTGACGCCAAAGTAACTCTACCTATCTCTTCTACAATTCCAGTGAACACTCAGCCTCCCTTTTTGTGGCAACATATCCGCTGACCATTAAATCGTCACCAAACTTTTCAACCTTAATACGCTCCAATCTAAATGAGTCTACCACTTTATCAACCCCTTTGCCACTAACCGCCGTCTTAGCCTCCTTACCCCCAATGATAATAGGAGCAATGAAGGCGGTAACCTTATCTACAAGCCCGCAGTCAAACAGAGAACCAAGAAGAATGCCACCCCCCTCTACCAAAACATTGGTAATTTTCCTCTCACTTAACGCTTTTAGCAACTTCTCCAAATCCACCCGCCCTCCAACTGAGGGCAATTCTAGTACTTCAGCGCCAACTTGAGTAAAAATCGTTTTCTCCTCTGGTGTAGCCATCCTGCCCAGTGCCAAAAGCGTCTTGCCCGGCTGTTTAAATACCCGGGCAGTTAATGGCGTGCGCCCTTTACCATCCACAATTACCCGTAGTGGTTGCTCTCTTGCCGTTCCTCCCCTACCACCACAACTCCTAGCGGTAAGGTGAGGGTCATCAGCCAGAACAGTATTCACTCCTGCCATAATAGCATCAGCGGTATAACGCAAATTATGAACGTACTTCCTTGCCTCCTCACCGCTAATCCACTCGGAATCACCGCTTTTAGTAGCAATTTTCCCATCCAGACTTACAGCAAACTTGACCGTAACAAAGGGAACGCCTATAGTAATAAACTTAGTATAGGCCTCATTAATTTCTTTAGCCTCCTCCTCATGCTCGCCCACATAGGTTTTAATACCTGCTCTCTCCAGTTCGTCTTTGCCTCGCCCTGAAACCAAAGGATTCGGGTCAAGCATTGATAGATGAACCTCAGTGATGCCAGCAACAATGATGGCTTGGGTACACGGTGGAGTCCGACCGTAGTGGCAGCATGGTTCCAAAGTAACGTACAGTGTACCATGGCGAGCTTTTTCGTTAGCCTGCTTTAGGGCTACTACCTCAGCGTGCCAGGAACCCAGTGGTTGTGTATAACCCTGGCCCACAACTACGTCATTCTTAACCACTACCGCCCCTACTGCGGGGTTAGGACTAACCTGCCCCAAAGCTAATCTAGCTAACGAAAGTGCCTGCTCTATATAGTCCATTCTACTGGCATTCTAGCACCTCTTTTTGAAAAAGTGCAAATTTGTTAATTGGTACGTCATGCAATCCCCACTAGAAGGATAGAGGCAAATGAGGTATAATTGGCATTAAACTAAAAGAAAGTAGCTACTAAATGAAACATCTTCTCCGTAACATATTAGTACCAATCATAGTGGCTATAGCAATATTCTTCTTACTCCATGCCTTAGTCCCTAGTTTCGTTGTGATGAGTTCTAGTATGGAACCCAGTCTTCAAGTAAAGCAGCGTATACTAATAAGTAAGGTCACTTATCATTTTCATGAACCCGAGCGAGGTGATATAATTACATTTTATCCACATAGTAACCGGGAAGCAGTCCCTTTTATTAAGCGTATCATTGGCTTACCTGGTGAGTCCGTAGAAATAAAGCAAGGGATAGTCTATATTCATAAAAAAAATGGCAATGTCTTGCCACTAGATGAGCCCTATATCAAAGAAGCGCCTAGCCATCCTTTTAAGGGAGATACAATCCCGGAGAATGAATATTTTGTCCTTGGTGACAACCGCAATAATAGCACTGATTCACGTACTGGCTGGACGGTAAAGCGCGAAGACATAATTGGCAAAGCTTGGCTATCAATCTGGCCACCACGGGAATGGGGGCTGGCTTCTAACTACTCCACACCTTAGAGCAAAGGAGGCAATATCTGTGGAAGTAGAAGAAATCTTTCAAAAATCAGGGGCTATACTTAAGGGGCATTTCTTGCTCGCCTCAGGGCTACATTCTTCCATCTATTGGGAGAAGTTCCAAGTTTTGCAATACCCTAATTATACTGAACAACTCTGCCACAAAATTTCTACACACTTCCAGAAGCAAGGAATCCAGGTAGTAGCTGGACCCACCACCGGTGGTATTATTCTGGCTTTCGAAGTGGCTAGACAGTTAGGAGTACGGAGCATATTCGCTGAAAAGGAGAGCGGTGGAGAAAGGGCTTTCAAGCGAGGCTTTAGTATCAGCCCGGGTGAGAAAGTTCTAATCGTCGATGATATTCTCACCACGGGTAACTCTATACGTGAAGTTATGGCTGCGGTAACTAAGCAAGAGGGCTTAGTGATAGGCATAGGAGTACTGGTTGACCGCTCTGAGCAAAGACTGGAATTTGGGGTTCCCCTTTTTAGTTGTTATCGCTCTGTAACTCCAACCTACATACCGGAGGATTGCCCCTTGTGTACTGCCCAGGTTCCTCTAACCAAACGCGGCACCAGCTGAAGTGCATATGGTTCCCACAGTGTTTACCTTTAGTATAAAGCCAACCATATCGATACCCTCGGGTGCTGTGTGTAATTCATAGTAAGACCACTTATCTTTAGTTACCTCTTCCAGTTCGCCCTCGAGTATGACCGAGGTGTTGCGTTCTTTCTTGAGACTAGGGACAGTGCTTTGCTCTCCCTCTTGCCAAACATTAAAACAAACGCTACAGCTCTTTTTAATATAATCCATTATTCTTCCAGACCTTAGCATTTCAAATACCACGGTTCTCTTAATATAGTAATAATGCACAGGGATACTATGTGGCTTACCTCGAGTGAAAGCCAGAATCCCATTGTGATTGTCCTGTAGGAATGTTTCCCTTTCGGTCTCGGTTAGCGCTCTCGTACCATTCATAGTTGTTAAAACTCCTTTGATGTAAACTTTGCCTTGTACTTCATCATTTATCCTATCAAATATTTAAGTCTGTGAAGTATCGGAGGAGTAACACCATCTACGCGGGCACTCAAAGGGGATTAGGTTAACAAATGGTATGCGTTTTAGCTTGAGTGGTGTAAGAGGCATTCCATACTGGTATTAGGGAACTAGCTATACGCTTCGGTCTATGCTGAATATGTGGGCAAGTAATCCCCTGAACATGTAGTCATAGTACCTACCCAACTCGCTGTGGGCAGTGGTCTTTTGCTGCTTATATTCTTTTTTATGTCCACTCCATTCAGTGAGAAAACCGTGCCCAAATTATATTCAAGATGATTTTATTGACGAAGGGATTAATCGGAACCACGGCATTATTTAGATTGATTGTAACCTTGTCTCCTTACTTCACCTAGAACCACATAGTGCCATCGGCATCGAGAACTAAGTCGTTCAGTGTAGCAGCTCCCACAACCTTAGCGCCCTCTACGAAGTCTCCCCGGTCCAAGTTGAGCAACTGGGTGCTTTGCTCACAAACCAGGAATTCGACCCCAGCTGCCGCTGCCTGGTCCATTATCTCCTTCACAGTCGGAAAGTTACCTTCCTTGACCTTCTCTGCCTCACCCTTCTTTACCACCGTTATTCCCAACCCTAAGAAATAAATGGTAGCATCAATGTCCATCGCCTTGGCAGTCATACCCAAGACGAAGGGTGAGTAAAGACGCTTGGGTGTATCAACACCACTGGTTTGAACATAAAGGATTTTCTTTTTGTTAGCCATCACTGACCTCCTTATTATTTTTCTTTTAGTATAAGGAACCTCATACCCTCGTCGGTTTTCTCTATTTCAAGTATTTTCTGCCCGGAGCGCTTGGCCCAAGCCTTGAGGTCTTCCTCAGCCGCAGGGTCATCTGCCCATACCTCCAAAACTTCACCAAGGGCAAGCTTGTCTATTTCCTGCCTGGTCTTCAAAATTGGCATCGGACAGTAGAGACCTATGCAATCTAAAATTTGATGAGCTTGGTTTGTCGACTCAGAATCTACCACAGTCCAAACCTCCTACCACAGGACGCTCCCTGCCTCTAACCTTTAGATAACCTCAGCCCCGAATCTCAGCACCACAATGGGGGCAGATCTTATTCTCCCGGGGGAAAGGCTTTCGGCACTTAGGACAGTAGAACATAGTTATGCCACAAGCCTGACAGTAGGGAGAGTCAGCTACCATTATCTCCTCGTCACAGTATGGGCAACAACGCTGCTCTTTCTCAGATTTGTAGTCCGCTCCCATTATTCCTTGCCTCCTTCTGCCTTCTTTTTACTCAAGTAATCTTTAATGGCCTTCTGTAGAGCTTGAGCGCCCAGATTGGAACAGTGAAACTTCTGCTTGGGTAAACCATCCAGCTCATCAGCTACCAAGCGGGGGGTTATTTTCATCGCTTCCTTCAGCGTCTTACCCTTAGCCATTTCGCTAACCATGCTGGAAACGGCGATTGCTGCCCCGCAACCGAAGGTTTTGAACTTAACATCGTCGAGGTGATTATCCTTAACCTTAATGTAAAAGGTCATCATGTCCCCGCATACTGGATTACCTACCTCTCCAACACCATCAGGGTTCTCAATCTCCCCTACATTGCGGGGATTCATGAAGTGTTCCATCACCTTTTCACTATAGGCTGGCATATTATTTGCCTCCTTTGCTTGTTTTGATAAATTTAGAATAAAGTGGTGACATCTGCCGCAGTCTATCTACAATAGGGGGCAGCACCTCAAGGACATAATCTACATCTTCCAGGGTACTATCCATGCCAAAGCTGAAGAGGAGAGAGCCCTGGGCCAGCTCGTGAGGTATCCCCATGGCGATGAGTATGTGCGAGGCTTTAAGCGCCTTTGAAGTGCAGGCTGAGCCACTGGAGACAGCCACCCCTTGGTTATTTAACATCATAAGCATAGACTCGCCTTCGATAAACTCTATGCAAAAGCTGGCATGGCCAGGAAGGCGGTTTTGAGGATGACCGGTGATTAATACGTGCTCAATTTTACTTGGCAATTCCGTTAACAAGTGGTCACGGAGTGGAGTCAGATGCTTCAGCCGAGCCGCTATATTGGTGGCAGCCAATTCAGCAGCCTTGCCTAGACCGACAATAGCGGGGACATTTTCTGTGCCAGCTCGCCGCCCTCCTTCCTGTACACCACCATCTAGCAGAGGCATAATACGTACCCCTCTCCTCAGCCAGAGGGCACCTACTCCCTTTGGGCCATAGAACTGGTTCCCGGCCAGGCTCAAGGCATCTATACCCAACTCCTTTATGTCAACCGGTAGAGTTCCAGTAGCAGCCACGGCATCAGTATGGAAAACCACATTATTCTCCCTGGTTATTCTGGCAATCTCCTGTATTGGCTCTATAGTGCCCACCTCACCATTGGCATGCATCACTGATACCAGCACGGTGTCTTTCCTCAAGCTTTTCCGCACATCCTCGGGGTCAACTACACCATACTTATCCACTGGAACAAGACTCAACTCAAAGCCCCATTTCTCCATGGTTCTCGCTGAGTGCAGCACTGAGAAATGCTCAATAGCTGAGACGACCACATGCTTGCCCTTAGTCTGTTGAGCCAGCGCCAATCCCTTAATGGCAAAATTATTACTTTCCGTGCCGCTACCAGTGAAGATTATTTCCTCGGCATCGGCCCCGATAAGCTGAGCTACTTGCGCCCGTGCTGCTTCCACAGCTTCCCGTGCAGTATCACCCCAGTCATGAAGCGAGGACGGGTTACCGAAGACTTCTCCCAGATAGGGTATCATCGCCTCGCTAACCTCAGAGAGAAGAGGAGTAGTGGCAGCATTGTCTAAATAGACCTTTCTCATATCCATACCTCCCTAGTTATACCTTCCATTTACTCCGGGCTTAGGGATATAATTGACGTCCTTCATCATCCTCAATAATGATAGCATTCTCAGGGCAACTTTCAGCAGCCTCCAACAAAGTATTATCATTAACAGAGGAGGGGTCGAGGACTACTGCCTTGTTCTCTTCGTCAAGGGTGAAGACTGTTGGCGCATAAGCTACGCAATTGCCTACACCAATACATAAATCTCTATCTACCCTTACCTTCACCCTTCACCCCCTTTCTGATGTGAGATTGATTCTCTTAGCTAATACCAATATTATGAAATTATTATTAATGGAGTTATATGATATATATCACATAAAACTATTATAACACTATATATAATAATATTATCAAAGACACTAAAAAACAGGTGCAACGGATTCTTCTACTATTGACTCAGGAGGTGATAAAATGATGTGGTGTCCTTATGGTACAGCAATGGGCTGGTAGATGATAGTATGGATGGTGGTATTTTGGGGAGGGCTCATTGCTCTCATCGTGTGGGGGATTACGAAGCTAACTGAGCGAGGTGACTCCACCTGAAAACACGAGCCGCTGGACATCACCAAAGAGCTTTGTGCTAAAGGTGAAATCTCTAAAGAAGAGTTCGAACAGTTCAAGAAAGACCTATCATAACTGAGGCTACGGAATTCCGAAATGTTAAACGAAAGCAAGGCTACAGAAATTGCCAAGAGGCGGTATAATCGAATCGCCCTCCTCTGCACTGTCCTCATAGATGGTCTCATTGAGAGGTCACGCTCCAGCAGGTGGCGGGAACTGCTGTAGAATAAGGTGGAAGGCACACATGTCCTGGAGGTCCGGGTAGGTATTGGCAATAACTTTCCTTACTATCCTGCCGATGCCGAAATAACCGCTATCGACTTCAGCTAGAAGATGTTAAAGCATGCCCGCGATAAAGCTAGAAAGCAAGGAGTCCGAGTGTGCCTACAGCAAATGGTTGTTATGAACCGAGTAATTCAAGCATAGAACCTATGTTTTTAGTTGGGAGTTGGCAACTGTAGTTGAGACAGATGTAAGCAGTAGCTTTGCCATCTATGCTTGAATGGTCTTTAATGAACGGGACAATATCGTCTATCAAGGGAGGTTTCTGGTCAGTGGGGTGTAAAATAACTATCTTATTTGGCACGAATATCCCTCGAATTGCGTCTAACATTTGTCTTGTGTCATCGGCTTGTAAATCACCAGCGATGACCACCTCGTAAGAAGGCCCGATCGCGAAATCCGCTGCAGCCATGAGCTGGGTATACGCTGATGGCAATTGGCTCACATTCTCGTAGAAAGCTTGTCCAATTCTGGCCGCTTTCTCCTCGAAATTAGCACTGGCAGTTATGCGCCCCAGACGAAGTAGGTTCAACATTGCCACCGAATTCCCTGACGGCACGGCACCATCGTAGATCTCCTTCTGGCGAACTAAAAGCCTCTCACCATCATCAGCTGTAAAATAGAATCCGCCGTTTTCGTGATCCCAGAAATGCCGGATCAAGTCCTCATTCAATTCTAGCGCAGTCTTCAAATAATATACCTCAAAGGTAAGTTCATAGAGTTCCAGCAATCCATAGATCAAGAATGCATAGTCGTCAACATGAGCTGTTAAGGCTGCCTCACCATCCCGGTACCGGTGTAAAAGCCGCCCTTCTGAAGTGCGGACATTCTTGAGGATGAAGTCAGCGGCACGCCTGGCCGCACTTGCATACTTGGGCTCATCGAAAACCTGCGCCCCTTTTGCTAGCGCAGCAATCATGAGACCGTTCCAGTCGGTCAGGATTTTATCATCTTTGTGAGGATGAATGCGTTTTTTTCGGTAAGCGAAGAGTTCCTCTCGTACCTCTTCTATTCGTGCTCGAAGATCGGGCACAAACATACTCAGGTCAGAGGCAAGTTCGTCAATGGATTTGGTCAGGTGTAAAATGTTGTGCCCAGTTTTTTTGCCGGCAACATCATCGGTAAAATTGCCATTAGCGGTGATATTAAACAACCTGATTGCCAGATCTGTTCCTTCATGCGAGAGCACCTCTTGAATCTCATCATTAGTCCACAAGTAGAACTTACCTTCTTCGCCTTCACTATCAGCGTCCTCAGCAGAATAGAAGGCACCTTCTGGAGAGGTCATGTCCCGCATAACATAAGTGAAAATCTCGTGGGCTGTTTTAGGATATTCTGCCTTTTTTGTTGCTTGGTAGGCTTCTGTGTAGGCTATCGCCAGCAAGGCTTGGTCATAAAGCATCTTTTCGAAGTGTGGTACAAGCCACCTTGAATCCGTCGAGTAACGATGAAAGCCAAATCCAATATGGTCATAGATACCCCCGCGTCTTATAGATTGGAGTGTTTCCTCTACCATGTTCAATGCCTTCTCATTACTCGTGCGCTTCCAATACTTCAATAGAAAGAGAAGGTTGTGCGGTGTCGGGAACTTCGGAGCGCTGCCAAATCCACCATGATCCTCGTTGAAACGCTCTGATAACTGTTCATAAGCAAGGTGAAGTAGACGCTCGTTCAAGCCTTCGCCAGGCGCTCCTGGTGCGGTGTTTTGTAGAGATGCAGTAATCTGAGTGGCGGAACTCAATACCTCAGCCTGTCGTGTTGACCAGAGTTCCTTGATGCGTGGTATAAGGATCAGCATTCCAACGCGCCCAAACCGTGTCTCCTTCGGAATATAGGTGGCGGCAAAGAAGGGCTCTTTATTCGGTGTCATTATGATCGTTAGAGGCCATCCCCCGCTACCGGTCATCATTTGACAGACGGTCATGTAGACTCTATCTATATCTGGGCGCTCCTCACGGTCTACCTTGACAGATACGAACGTCTCATTCATGAGCT
This sequence comes from Dehalococcoidia bacterium, assembly GCA_011192075.1. Taxonomy (GTDB): domain Bacteria; phylum Chloroflexota; class Dehalococcoidia; order Dehalococcoidales; family S120; genus S120. Next base: position 10,798 of record DUER01000159.1, read on the forward strand.
TGGCCACTTCGGGGTCCTCAAATGACTCGTGTGCCATCACATGGCACCAGTGGCAGGTAGAGTATCCAATAGATAGTAAGACCGGCTTGTTTTCTTTCTTAGCTTTCTCGAATGCTTCTTCTGCCCAAGGATACCAATCAACAGGATTGTCTGCGTGCTGTAGCAAATAGGGACTCTTTTGAGATATCAACTTGTTATGTTTACGAGTCATTTATATACCCCTCCTGCGTATGTCCCCCAGCCGCATGGTTATGGTAACAGCTCTAACTCTACTTCATTCGGCGGTGCAGAATGATGGCCACGATGAGCTTGCCAAGTTGAGAGCAAGACTTTCCCTTAGTGACAATGACTTTATCCTTTTCATAGCCAAGCGATCTCAGGTCCTAGGATATCCCCTACATATTAGTTTATGACATTTTAGACTTTCAAAGCGTCTTTTGTATGTGACTTTTGTCCCGCTTCCTTTGATGGATGGCAAAATAGTAAAGGAGCGAAGTTTTGCCTTCGCTCCTTTGCCTTTCCTAACCACCCCTACTTCAACTTCGGCTAGATTTCTGTTTTGGTTTCCTCTGGCGTTTCTTACGCTCGCCTTGAGGAAGCTGGGCTTTGACCTCGATTCTCTTGGTCTTGACCTCTTCAGCCTTGGGAATCCGCAACTCCAAAACACCGTTGTCGAAAGTGGCTGAAATATTATCCCCATTGACATGGTATGGTAGGGACATTGAGCGGACATATTTGCCGTAGTATCGCTCCCTTGTATGATGGGTAGCATCCTCAGTCACTTCCTCTTTCTTCTCGGCCTTTATGGTGAGCATATCGTCTTCCAGAGTGACTTCCAAGTCCTTCTTAGTGATACCAGGTAGCTCCGTCTTAACAACCAGTTGGTCTTTCTCCTCATACACATCAGTATGTGGAACCAAGGTCGTGCCAAAGAAGTCTGGTTGCCATGAGCTCCAGAACTCTTGTGCCAATTCCTCCATTTCATCGAGTAGACCTAGCGGACGATAGAAAGGCGTCCAAGTTGTGAGAGCCCTAGTCGGATTTCTGTATAGAGTAATATTCATCATATCACCTCCTTTCCTCATGTTAATTCTACAATTAGAGTTTAGATCTGTATGTGACTTTTAGCACAATTAGGTAAATCTGCAAATCAATTTATCCGCCTAAAAGTTTACATCCTGTAATGGACATCTTTTGTAGCCGTTGCCTTGGCCAAGTCCACGGAGGCCTTCAATTCATTTCTATAGGAGCAGTTTATGCATTGTTCATACCAGCCATCCATATCATCATCAACGAATAGCTTGCCACCGCATCTTGGACAGCGATTTTCCTGCCACTTCCCCATACTGATACACCCCCACTAGACAACATTATAATCATGTGTATAATAGTTTAGGAGAGCATGGCTGTATGTGACTTTAGTCTCATTCCGACCATTGATATGTCGAAAGCTAACGTGGCCTAGATTGGGAGAGGTGCTTTGAGAGAAACTGCTGAAAATCAGATATTGAGGCTGGGGATTTAAGCTTAGCTAAGTTCGATGACTATCTCAAAAGGACAAGCGATTGCTCCAGTAGGGCAAACGGCTTCGCACTTTGTGCACCAGCCGCACTCTTCTGTTTCAACTACAGTTACAACAACGCCGACTAGCACAAGGGCATTGCAGTAGCACACGCTAACACATAATCCGCATCCATTACACTTTTCCTTATCCACCACCGGCATTTCAACCACGCTATCAACCTCCATCAACTATGTTACGATAAATACAGGCTTGTGTCTGTGACCTTTGTCTCAGGTAGATATTCCTGCCACGTCCTTAAGGGCTTCTCTGTCTGCAATCACTATGCGATGGCGGTCCATTCTAATCACGCCGTCCGATTCGAGAGCTCTGAGCGACCTACTGACCACCTCCCGGGCAGTGCCTACAATGGCTGCCATATCTTGCTGTGTAAGCCGTTTACCAAGGCCTATTCCGTCTCCTGCATACTCAAGAAGTGTCCTAGCGACCCTGCCGACAACGGGCCTGAAAGAAAGGTCCTCGACCAGCGACACGAGATGACGCACTTGGGCTGCCAATACATTAATAATATTGATAGCTATCTGGGGATGATCCTGAAGAAAAACATTCAGATCATGCTTCAATATTCCATAGAGACTAACCGGCCCCATGGCCTGAGCACTAGCAGGGTTCGGACCGCCATCAAATACGGGAACATCATTGAATGAGTCACCGGGGCGCACGATGTTTAGAACCTGCTCTTTCCCGTCTACCGATGTCCTAAATATCTTCACTGCGCCAGTGCCGACGAAATATAGGGCCTCTGCAGGCTCACCTTCAAGGATGATGATGTCATCTCTCTCAACGTTTTTCTCAAAAACGAGTTCCCTGACTGAATCTAGCTCGTCAGGACTCAGCCTCGAAAAATAGGGGATTGACTCTAAGAACGCTACTTCGACTGACATATTGTTCGAACTGATCAATGGGTGAAAGTTGGGATATCACTTACTATTATATCATACAACAGGTCTTGGCTTTTTGGGAATCACCTTTCTTAATCTGGAGAGGCCAGCCACATAAGGTAGTATTCGCTGGCTGGTGGAGTGAGATAAAAGTCACATACATGAAACTCCGGCTCATCTATAATCTTACTAAGCTAGGGGAAAGGAGGGCAGGAGATTGAAGATCGTAACCTTATGCTCTTGCGGTTCATGTTGCCCGGTAGTGAAGGTGGCTGATGACCATGTTGAAATCGGCGAAGAGGGAAATCTGTGTGTTCTAACTTCGGAAGAATGAGGAACCCTGAAGAGCAAGATTCTGAGTAAGCAGATATAGGTAGAAGGCATCGTGCCGATAGGGTATAGACAGCTAAGCTGGTCGCTGCGCTATACGGACACATAGAGCTGTCAAAAGCACAATGAATTACGTAATAGGCTTGATAGCCGGAGCTGTCATCGGTGTAGTAATCGGGTATGTCGGCAAATGTGCTGGAAGTACCTGAGACATAACCGCAAACCCCTGGTCAGGGGCAATATTTGGTGCTCTGCTGGGACTGCTTATTGGCGCCACAATAGTGTCCAGGACCTAGCTACGAGACATGGATGTTCTTTGAAGAAGGACTAAGAGGCACAATCGATGATTTTCATGGGGGAAAATACATAAGGGAGTACATCTCCGGCTATGACAAGTTATGAGACAGAAAGAAGGTGACTGCTAGAACTGTCATGTTCTTCATGTTTCCGATAGCCATAATGTTACTATGCCTTCCGCTGGCATGCAGCGAAACACCACCAGCGGAAGATAACCAGTACCCTAAATAGGAGGGACAGATTATGCCGGACAAGGTGATCAAAACTGATGAGGAGTGGCAGCACCTACTCACACCAGAACAATATGTAGTTACTCGTCAGAAGGGAACTGAACCCGCATTTGCAGGTAAGTATTACAACTTCAAAGAAAGTGGTATATACAAATGTGTCTGCTGTGGTAACGACCTGTTCAATTCAGAAGCAAAATTTGATTCCGGCACTGGCTGGCCAAGCTTCTGGAATCCGATTTCGGATAAAAGTATTGAAACAGCTGCGGATACTAGCCATGGCATGGTAAGGGTCGAAGTAGTGTGCAGTAGGTGTAGTGCACATCTTGGACATATGTTCGAGGATGGCCCACCACCCACTGGCCTGCGCTATTGCATCAACTCGGTGGCACTGGATTTCGTAGCCAATTAGGAGGAGTGAAACAGGAAATGGGTAATCTGAGGATAGTGGCCATAGTCGTGGTACTGGGTGTGTTTATTCTTGGAGCTGTCTTCAGTTCAAGCCTTGTTGGTTGTAAGGAGGGGGACGATATAATGGGTGTAACAAATGGTGGAGTTGCCTCTGACAAGGGCATACCGGCAATTGATGCATCTGCACCGGAGAAAACTGAAACAGCTACCTTTGCCTTAGGCTGATTCTGGGGACCTGACTCCCGGTTCGGGAGTATCGATGGAGTAGTCCGTACCCGTGTCGGCTACGCTGGAGGAAGTTCCAATAACCCTACATATTACAACCTGGACGGGCATTCTGAGACGATTCAAATTGAATACGATGAGACCAGGGTTACATATGAGCAGTTATTAGAGGTCTTCTGGGACAGTCACCATCCCACGGGCCAACCTTATTCCCGTCAATATATGTCCATCGTGTTCTATCACAATGAGGAACAAAGAAGGCTGGCTATAGAGTCAAAGGAACGTGAAGAGTCCGGATCAGGGTTTAGCATTGTCACAGAAATCATTCCCTATTCAGAGTTTTACCTGGCTGAAGACTACCATCAGAAGCATTATCTCCGTCAAGAATCGAGCCTTATCCAAGAGTTAAGCACAATCTACCCGGATATCAGTGACTTCATAGAATCGACAGCTGTAACACGGCTAAATGGCTATGTTGGCGGCTATGGCACACCGGAGACTCTTGAAAAAGAGCTGAATAGTCTTGGCTTGTCTGAAGCCAGCCAAATGAGGCTCCTGGAGATCGCAGATAGAGGTCTTGTACCCGGCTGTGCGGTACCATAATTTGAATCTAGCCTTTTGCTTTCAGTCAATATAGTTTGCGCGCAAACGAAAGTGCCTTTATAATTACTATGGTAATGCCATCCAAGATAGTACGCTAGAGGTGGTGTGCAACAATGCCCATTTATGAGTACGAATGTAAAAAATGCGGTGAGAGGTTTGAGCTTCTTCGCAGCATAAAGGATAACGATAACGACATACCATGTCCTAAGTGTGGTAAAGAGTCTCCAAAGAGATTATTGTCCAGCTTCGGCACCACTTCTTCCGTGGGTACTAGCTGTGCTCCTACCATTGCCAGTGGCTCCACCTGAGGTGTGAGTCTTTGAGGCAGTCTGCCTTACCTATAACTACACGCTTCTCTTACCTTCTCACAATTGAACCACAGGATTGCAGTTGGGATTCTATTGTTCATATGAGGTATAGCATCTTGTCCTTAAGCTTATCAATTCTCATGTCATACGGTGCACGCATTTGGTTTAACTCATTCTGAAAGCTTGCATTCTCTTTCACATTAGGCCTAACCGCAGAACCTGAGATCCCCAGTCCATTTAATATCTCCCTTTGTGAGTCCTCAAGTTTCTGGTATGTTTTCTCTCTTTCTTGATTAAACGCGCTCGAGATCTCTTCAAATTCACCCTTTACCCTATCGAAGTCAAAGGCTATATCCAACGCTTGTATTCCCTCTATTGCTCTCAGGCTCTTGTCAGCTTCGTCAAGCTGAATGGCTCGGCATAGGAAAGATAAGAAGGCCTTCCGCACTATCTCGTCTTCTTCACCTTGATACTTATTTAACTCAACTGCAAGGTCTACGTTCTTATAGACATGCGATAAATACTTGTTGGCTGTGACTTCTCCTCGTGGCCTGTATTCTCGCTCTTTCTGCTCCCTGATCTCCTGTGGAGTGAGATCGGCCATCTTCGCTACCTTCTCCATAGCTATCTCAAGAGCGCTTTTTATCTTCTCTTCTTCCACAATATCCTCCTAGAACAGGATATGGCTTTTTATGAAATCGAAGTTCTGCTGCACTTCTTCCTTACCTTCGATGATTCCCGGATGCCCGTAGGGATGTCCACAGAGTAGGTAGTTAATATCCAACCCAGATAGTCTCTCGATACTTTGCTTGATAGTCTTTGCATTTCCACCCGGTAGGTCTACTCTGCCCGTACTTCGATAGAATATAACATCTCCAGCAATAAGAACCTTCTCTTCCGGCCAGTAGATGGTTATGTGTCCTGGAGAATGACCGGGTGAGTGGTAAATTTGGAGCCTGGTCTGACTGCCGTTAGCTAGCTGGAGTTCTCCTTCCTCAAGATAGATATCCACTATACCGCCTGATCTTTTGTAGATGTTCCCATCCGCTTCATGCAATGCCACCAGCGCACTGTTTTGTTCTCTGATCATGCTGGCAGCTTCACAATGGTCCGGATGCGCATGGGTGAGGATCACCAAACCTGTTGTTCCTTCTATCCCATCCTTTTCCATCTCTTTGAATAGCTTGATTAAACCTGGTTCCCGGTAGGAGGGCGTTGTTATATGGCCGGGATCGATAACCACATGCCTGTTACCTTTGAGTACGTCAGCGAACAAATAAGAATTGCAGTTATTGTCGTTTCCCTGCCACACATAGGTATACAGATTGTTGACCAGTTTCAAGTGTATCTCCTTATCAACATACTGTTGGTTGTTCCAGTTAACGGTGTTATTACCGCTTGAGTGGATTCTATAAGAAATGGCTTCGACATTTGGACCCAATGCCCGGACTATCGGCTACAGTGGTAGGCTTATAGTGCTCCTTCGGTGGTCATTGTCTTGTTGCCCCTGAGAAAGACTATCGAGAAGCGGCTGCCCCTGTTCAGGTTAGCAAGGGCACGCTCCAGATCACCGGCATTAGCAATACGCTGCAGGTTCAATTCGGTGATGATATCACCGGGTACCAAGCCTAATCGTTGAGCGACTGAGCCCTGTCTAACTTTACCTATGTAGGCACCGAGAGTTATCCCGGACCCCTGCTTCGCCGTGATCTTGCTGGCATCAGCAATCGAAGCTCCAAAGGAGGGGCGCTGTCCCACTTGTGACGAAGTCAGTAGCTGTTCCAGCCGTGCTCGATCAAAACCAACTACTGCCTGTCCCTCGATAACTGTTACCGGCACTCCCATCTGCCCGGTACTTCTCACAAGTTCCTGAGCAGCAGATGGGTCCCGGGAAACATCACGCTCCTCAAAGCCTGTTCCTCTCTGTGAAAGAAACTCCTTCACCATATTACAGTAGGGTCAGGTGGGGCTTGTGTACACTATAACAGCCATTTACCGATAACCTCCAGACATTGGATCTCTCAATTTGAATTCTTACTTCCCATATATACAATTATATTACACTTTACTATTTAACTAAATGTTGAATAATAAAGCTGAAAATCAAGCTAGGTTATCAAATGGAATAAAAGCTTGTTTTGTGACAAGGTTAAAACAGTATCAGCTACCTGATCTTTATCTATTGATAGCTTGAATCTCAGTTCAATTCTGCCATCCTTAATTCCACAAAGCACACTAAAGATTTGAGTTCTTAGGTCCTTTCTTAATGTCAATATGGAAGCAATATCTTTGGTAATGACTAGCTTGTTGTTAATGCGCTCAAGCACCTTTGGCCCTTTAGTAAAACCACCTCTAAATGCTGCAGGTGTTAGTACCTCAATCTCAGCGCAATCGGGGTGCTCAGCTATAGCCCTAAGAAGTTCGGTTCTACCTGACCTACTTGGCCCAATGAACCGTAGCCAAAGCATTTCACCTGGGATATAATGAACTACTGCTGTAGCCAAGATGATTTCTATACCTTCCCAGTCCTTAATCTCGAAGTGTTGGCGTAGAGTAGCCTTGAACTGCTCTAGAGTCTCCTCCATTGGCGTGATATCTGGCTGAAAATATGCTCTTGTTTTAACCATTTTTGCTTAGCCCCCTATTCTTATTTTTGTTATCGTCCTTTTTCTGCCTTCACTAACTCACTTTTTAGCTACTACTCCTTTTCTATTTGAGAGTAATCTCTGCAAGTGAGGTTTGTCCTTGAATACCTCTGATAGTGGTCTCAATTATCTGTTCATTTTTATAATATATGCATAATCTGACGAGCCATGATTCCCCTCACCTTCTATGTTTATTTATGATTCTCACCCTCACTTTATTAAATCCATGAGGCACGCTTTGCAGGGTGAGCAGTCATACTTTTCTCATACTCAGTAATGTCATCAGGTGTGGTTTGTCTTGAAAAAGTGCCTCAATACTAGTATTTACGTCATATGTGTGTGCAATTGTGATAAAATATAAATTAATAACAGAATGAAGAATGAACCGACAGGCTCAGGTAGGGATGGAATGGTTGAGAAATCAATCTCCCAAAAATCTGAGGAGACCCATATCCACATAACTGGGATGACTTGCACCACTTGCGCTGCTACCATTGAGAAGGGTCTGGCTGAGACTCCTGGGGTAGAGCAAGCCAAGGTTAACTTTGCCTCGGAGAAGGCTTCTATAGAGTATGACCCCTCCAAGGTAGACCTTTCCAGAATTAAGAATACCATCTCTCAATTGGGCTATGGGATGGCGACTAAGAAATCCATCTTCCCTGTAGGCGGGATGACCTGTGCCTCTTGTGTTAACCGCGTAGAGCAGGCTCTGTCAAGCGTCTCTGGAGTAATTTTCGCTAATGTCAATCTAGCTTCAGAGAAAGCCACCATAGAGTATGTCGAGGGTACAGAAATAGCTGACCTGAGACGGGCTGTGAAAGAAGCCGGCTATGAACTGGGCTCGGAAGCAGAGACATTGGAAGACGTTACCACTGCTGCCCAGAAGGAGATTAGAATCGTAAGGAACAGGTTTATCTTTGCCGCCATCCTTGGCTTAACAATTATGGCTCTAATGTGGACTCCCGTTTTTGTAGGGAAGCCATATTTACTTTGGGCACTAGCGACACCAGTACAGTTCTGGGCCGGCTGGCGATTCTACCGAGGTACATGGGGGTCACTTAGGCATAGAACCGCCGACATGAATACCCTGATTGCCGTCGGCACATCAGCTGCCTATCTTTACAGTATGGTAGCTGTTCTCGCTCCTGGACTTTTTACCGCTGATGGGCTAGGACCTCATCTGTACTTCGATACCTCAGCCATGATTATTACCTTGATTCTCCTTGGTCGTTTTCTGGAGGCTAGAGCTAAAGGACAAGCCTCAGAGGCAATAAAGAAGCTTATCGGTATGCAGCCGAAGACAGCTTTAATTATTCGTGATGGTGAGGAAGTGGAAATCCCCATCGAAGATGTTCAGGTCGGTGACCTTATCCGGGTAAGACCGGGTGAGCGAGTGCCCGTGGACGGCACTATTCGTGAGGGCTACTCCAGCATTGATGAGTCTATGATTACCGGAGAGAGTATCCCCGTGGAGAAAAAGGTAGGCGATGAGGTTATCGGTTCCACCATTAATAAAACGGGCAGCTTCAAGTTTGAGGCGACTAAGGTGGGCAAGGACACAACCCTGGCCAAGATTGTCAAGTTAGTAGAGGAAGCCCAGGGAAGCAAGGCTCATATCCAGCGCCTGGCTGATGTCATCGCCAGCTACTTTGTGCCGATAGTAATTAGCATTGCCATCATTACCTTCATAATCTGGTACTTCGTGGGACCAGCTCCAGCCCTCACCTTTGCCTTCCTTAACTTTGTCGCCGTGCTCATTATCGCCTGTCCCTGCGCCTTGGGGCTGGCGACTCCAACCGCTATTATTGTAGGCACCGGCAAAGGAGCCGAGAATGGTGTTCTTATCCGGAGTGCCGAGGCACTGGAGAGGTCTCATCGGATAAATACTGTGCTACTGGATAAGACAGGCACTCTAACCCATGGTGAACCCAGGGTGACCGATGTAATCGCTACGTCTTCTTCCTCGCAGGAAGAAGTTCTGCGGTTGGCAGCCTCAGCCGAGCGTAGTTCGGAACATCCACTCGGTGAGGCTATAGTTAAGGCCACTTCAGAGAGGCAGCTGGAATTACACCCGATCTCAGATTTTAATGCTATTCCCGGTCACGGTATCGAGGCCTCAGTAGCAGGAAAGAAGCTTATCCTGGGCAACCTTGGCTTGATAAAAGACACAGGGCTTTCTCTGAATGGACTGGAAGAAGAAGCCGAGCGACTCTGGGTAAAAGGCAAGACAGTGATGTTTTTGAGCATGGATAACCAGGTAGTGGGAATCATCGCCGTGGCTGATACCATTAAGCCAAATGCTAAAGGGGCACTGGAGGAACTGCATAAGATGGGTATTGAAGTAGTGATGCTCACTGGAGACAATCAGCGCACTGCTGAGGCTATTGCTCAAGAGGTGGGTATCGACCGCGTCATGGCTGAAGTGCTCCCAGAACATAAGGCTCAGGAGGTCAAGAGGCTGCAAGAGGAGGGAAAGGCAGTAGCGATGGTGGGAGACGGGATAAATGATGCCCCAGCGTTGGCTCAGGCGGATGTTGGTATTGCTATTGGCACGGGCACTGATGTGGCTATGGAAACCGGAGACATTACTTTGATTAGCGGTAATTTAGAGGGCATTGTAACCGCTATCTCCCTGAGCAAGCGTACTATGAGGACGATTAAGCAGAACCTCTTCTGGGCTTTTGCCTACAATACTGCCCTTATCCCGGTGGCTGCCGGGGTATTGTACCTTGCCTTTGGGCAAACCGGTGTTCCCTCAGGGCTTCGTTTCATTCTAGGCGACTTCGGATTTCTTAACCCGATTCTAGCTGCGGCGGCCATGGCCGCTAGCTCCATTACCGTGGTACTCAACTCACTGCGTCTAAGAAGGTTTAAGCCAGCTAATTTCGCAGACTGATTAAAGGAGGTATCCCAATGGCAATTGACCCTGTGTGCAAGATGGAGGTGGAGGAAAGCAATGCAGCAGCTACTTCAGAGTATAAGGGAAGGAAATACTACTTCTGCGCTGTGGGTTGTAAGAAGGCTTTCGACCAGAACCCGGAGAAATATCTAGCCGAGGAAAAGAAGTAGCTTGGTATTAGAGGCACAACTCCGGTGACAGGCTATGCTGTCAAACGTTGCAGGTAGCAGTCAGTCCCGCTGGACCAGCACCAATTATTATCAAATCGTGCATGGCTGCCTCCCAACTAAAACAACCCTGCCGAGACTATTGAGAGAGTAGTTTATCCAACAGGGTTTGGTTAAAACCAACAATAAGTTCACCATTAATAGTGATAA
>DUER01000016.1 GCA_011192075.1 Dehalococcoidia bacterium
GAAGATATTATACCGAAGATAGATAAGAAACAGCTGCGCCTGCCTATGCTATATATGCTGCTTGGTGCTTCTCTGGTCATATTGTGTGTGGGCTTAATCCTTCTCATTGTGTACTCCTGCTGATTTTTCAATGGTTAAGCGGTCACCCACATCCCTCTCCAAAGTCGTAACTACTTCCCGCACTACAGGTATTGACAAAGATAGCTTAGCGTCTTATAGTACCTATTACTAAGTTGTGCTCATTTTGCCAAGAATACGCAGACATAAATAGGAGTGGATTTAAACTATGATAGTCAAAATAAAATGTCCTAAATGTAAGACAGATAGCAGTTTATCCCTGCTTGAGTCAAGCTATCAGGGTCCGTTTCGGTGCTGGAAATGTAGAGAACTATTCACTATAAAGATGGAGAACAATGAAGTAAAATCGTATGAACCCCTTAACCAAGAGGAATTCGATAAGCAACAAGAAATAGAAGCCTTGAAAGCTAAATTCAAACAGCACTAACTGATTTAGTAAATGCTATGACCCTCCAAAGCTGTAACTACATTCCGCACGCATGATGGTTCACCCCACTTGGAACAGGTTGAAAAATAGCGAATGGACATAATTGTGGAACTTGACAAAGGTAAAAACTGCCCGCCTCGTTCAAGCACAGGCTTGACAGTCTGAGAGAACAGTTCTGGTATAATCCTGTTGGAGGAGTGAAGCTCTTCTCTGCATAGCGAAACTGCCCTCTACTGTGAAGTAGGGGGTAGTCCCTATTTAAGATGAGGTTAATAAACAACCTGGCTAATTGTTACCTGTAGGCACAAAGGTTCATATATGTATCTATAGATATTGACAAACGCTCAAGACAGGGCTACTTTAAAGTACCAAAATGGAAAAACATAGTTAAGGTAAAAAATGGGGCAGTTCAATGTTTGAAAAAGCAGCAAAGTCAACATAATATAAGATAAAAAGCTCAAAGGATAGGCGGTTTACATGTCTTAGTAGTAGAACAAGTTAAATTAATTTATCGACATTAAGTATTTGGGGAAGCTTCTAAAACAATTATTTTAAAAGGAGTCTTATATGAAAGATCTTTTCGGATGGGCAGGGAAAATATTAAAGGTTGACCTTACTGAGGGAAAGACCGTCATACTCCAAACAGCAGACTACATCGACCGTTTTCTAGGCGGTATTGGAATTGGAGAAAAGATTTACTGGGATGAAAGTTTACCTGATGCAGAAGCATTCCATCCTGATAATCCGCTTATTTTTATTACAGGTCCACTTGCGGCAACGCCAGCTCCAAGTGCTTCTCGGGTTGTAGTCTGTGGAAAATCCCCTTGCATATATCCAGAGACATTTGTACATACCAGCCTGGGGGGCTTTTTTGCAGCAGTGCTTAAGAAAGCAGGATATGACGGGATCGTAATAAAGGGGAAGGCTAACAAGCCAGTATATATCAATATTGAAAATGATAAAGTTGAAATCAGAGATGCCAGCCATTTATGGGGTCTAACCACTAGTGAAGTCCGTAATATTATTCAGGAAGAACTTGGGGGAAATCCGAGGCTTCTGTCGATAGGCCCGGGTGGAGAACATGGTACGCGTATAGGAACTATTATTAGTGATATCACCGGTAGCGCTTCCATGGGTTTTGGCTCGGTGATGGGCTCAAAAAACCTGAAAGCAATAGCGGTAAGAGGCTCTGGGATAATACCTGTTGCCGACCGTGAGCGAATAGAATTAATAAGAAGAAAGTTTAAGGCGATGACAGGTGAGGGATATTATCATCTATTTGGGACACCAATGACTTTTCCTGGTAGTGGAGTGGAATTTGTTAAAAAATATCATTGTCATGGTTGCCCTCAAGGTTGCTGGCGGTCAATTTTCAGGAGCCCTTCTGGTGAAGAAGGCGTTCGTGAATGTGTTGCTAGCGGCTTCTATAACATGTTTGATATGAAGCTTCACGGGCATCTAACTGAAGCAAGCTTCCAGGCGACAACGCTGGCCAATGAATATTCACTTTGTGCTATGGACCTTGTTTCCCTGCTTATTTGGATTAATATATGTTTTGAACAGGGTATCTTATCTGAAGAAGATACGGGACTCCCATTATCAGAGATTGGAAGCATAGAGTTTCTAGAGACCGTGATAAATAAGATTTGCTTTAGGGAAGGATTTGGAGCAGTGCTTGCCGAAGGTACTATTCGTGCGTCAAAGATTTGTGGAAAGAAATCACGGGAAATAACCAGCAGTTCCCTTACACAGGCAGGCCGTTCCGGGATGCCGTATGGGCCCAAGATATTTATTTCCTCTTCGCTTATCTACGCTACTGAACCACGGCCATTCATAGCCGAGCTTCATGAAGTCTACGAGCCGTTAATCAAGTGGGCAATGTGGTATATATCAAAAGGTGAGGAATCGTATGTGTCAACTGATGTATTGAGAAAAATTGGCGAGAAGTTCTGGGGCGGGGAAAAAGCTGTTGATTTTTCAACCTATGAAGGTAAGGCTCTGGCAGCGGTAAAAATCCAGAACCGCCAGTTAGCTAAAGAATCTCTGATTCTGTGCGATTTTGCCTGGCCGGTCTTTGATGATGCCAGTACTGAGGACCATGTGGGTGATCCAACCCTTGAAAGTCAACTTCTTAGTGCTGTTACCGGCAGGGAAATAGATGAAAGGGGACTCGAGCATATAGGAGAAAGGATATTCACCTTGAATCGTGCCATTCTTCTGCGAGAAGGTAGAAAGGGGAGAGAGGATGATTATCTACCAGAATTTCATTTTATAGAACGGGAAGAGCCTGTTGTAGATAATTTTCCTGAGCTTAATCCGGAACTGTTTCTCCCTGGTGAAGGTGATAAAGTTATCTCACGCAAGGGAAAAGCCATGGATAGGGAGAAATTTGAACAGTTGAAAGACGAATATTACCAGCTACGAGGATGGGATGTGCCGACAGGGCTTCTAAAAAAGGATACATTAAAAATACTCGATCTTGATTATGTTATTGAACCCTTAAAGGGAAAGGTAATTTAGATGATCTGTGATGCAATAATGTAAAATGGATGTAGGTAACAAAAGCTTGTTTTGTTACCTCGGGGATTAAAAGGTTACTATTTTGCGAGGATACTCGTCTCGGGATGATTGTGACTTTAATAACAGCCTGTTAAGTTTTACTCCATCTTTCTACTAGGGGGCAAGTTTAATCTTGGTCCAGCATCCGTTATTCAAAATGTACTTTTCCCTGTCGTGAAGCCAGTCAAGCTTACCCTCCCAGAATTCTACCATTTCAGGCACCAGGCTGTACCCTCCCCAGGAATCAGGGCATGGGATAGGTTTGCCCTTGTAAATCAGTTCAATATGTCCTGTTTTTTCGATGAGTTCTTCTCTGCCACTGATAATGCTGCTTTGCCTGACAGCTGCGGACGCAGCTTGATTTACCCTTGTGCGTGATTCCCAATATAGTTTCGCAGCTTCGCGCGAGAGTTTCTGAACCTTTCCATCGATTCTGACCTGGCGAGGGGGCAAGCTCCAGTAGAAAAGCATTACTGCTGATGGATTTAAATCAAGTTCTTTCCCCTTATCGCTTCCATAATCTGTATAGAAAGAAAATCCGCCTCCAACGAGGCCTTTGAACAGGACTGATCTTGCTGAAGGCTTACTATCAGGAGTTACAGTGGCAAGCGTGGCAATATCGGGCCTGAACAGGCTTGACCAGGGAAAGATGACTGAAAGCACTCTTCTGAGCAGTCTAAAGCATGATGATATCAAATAGCTTTTGGGGCCCTTTCCCTCTTTGCCTGTTTGCGCCTCTGAGTACCATATGAGAAATTTCTTAAAAGGGTCCGAGGCAGTGGTGTTATCATTAAGCATATTTTCACCTCACCTGTATGTTATTGCTTCTTGTCCAATTATATGATACTTTGACCTGTACCCCCAAAACTAGTTCAATTATAACGTTCCTTTTTTTAACTTATGCTTTCACGCCTTTGGTGTATAATAGATATAATATAAATTGACGTCAGACAAAAAGTTGAAAATACAAGTTATTTAAATGCTGCTAATTGAATGTAAGATATTAAAAAGGGGGAATAATGCAGTATCGAAAGTTTGGCAAGTTAGAGTGGGAAGTATCGGTACTCGGCTTTGGTACGATGCGGTTGCCATTGACCGATGAGAATCAGGCAAATGTCGATGAACCTGA
>DUER01000160.1 GCA_011192075.1 Dehalococcoidia bacterium
ATAGAATCAAAGATGGGATTAGCCATTTGATCCGTGTTGGGTATACCACAAAGTATCCCGTTTTATCTATCAATGCTGTGGCCTGTCGGAAGAACCTGAATGAGATACCCGAAGTATGGACTTGGGCTAGGGAACGAAATATCGTACCTTTCCTGACTAGACTCCAGCCAATGGGTAGGGCTCAACGAAGGACTGCCCTAACGCTAACTTCTGAGGAACTCTACAGCTTATTCTGCAAAATCTCTGAAATAGATAAAGAGTTTAGCATCGTCTGGGAACCGAACATACCATGGGTCTATGGGAAGGCATGTAGGAGACACTACGTTGGATGCTTTATTGACTCTCATGGCAATGTGCAGCCTTGTTCTGGCGTGCCAATCAAAGCCGGGAATATCAGAGAGCGTGGCTTGGCAGAGATATTATCTAGCAGTAAAATCTTTGAGGTAGCTAGGAATATGGACAGCTACATAGAAGGTGCTTGCCGAAGCTGTCAATACAAAAGTGAATGCTATGGCTGTCGCTCGATAGCCTACTTCATGAGGGGTAGCTTTACCGCTGCGGACCCATTGTGCTGGCATAATCAAGAGGAGCCTACCGAAAAAAGATGGGATGAGGACGGACATAAACTTGGGTGCTTGGTTGAATCATCCAAAGTAGCTGGAGGCGATTTGTCTTGACCATACTCCCTAGGCCTGAGATAGAAGACCTCTATGGGTGCTACCATGGCGGGCTACATTATGAGGAGATAAAAGGTATAGGAATTGCCCCAGAGGACGTAATTGATTTCAGTGCTAACTACAATCTTCTAGGGCCACCGGTACAGATGAAAGCAGCGTTAGAAAATGTCGCAATTGACTGCTACCCTGATTCGGAAGCAACAGAGCTACGGCAGTGCTTGGCGCTGAAATTAGCAGTGCTTCCAGAAAACATCTTAGTTGGCAATGGCTCTGTAGAACTCATCCGATTCATTGCCCAGACGTACTTCAGTCCCGGTGACCTCGTCTTGCTCATTGAGCCCACTTTTGGAGAATATGAGATTGCCTCTCGTATCGCTGGTTGTCACTTAGTTAAGCAGCAACTGAGAGAAGAGGAAGGCTTTAAGCTAAGGGTAGAGCAAATGGTGGAGATGATAGAGCGATACCATCCGAAGGGTATCTTCATTTGCAATCCAAACAACCCTACTGGGCAATACCTGACCCGGGATGAATTAGAGGCAATTCTCGATGCCGGTAAAAATAGTCTGCTAACATTGGATGAAGCCTATATCTCCTTCGTCGATGATGCTTGGTCCTCTCTGAACATGATTAGAAGTGGCAATGTCATTGTGCTGCGTACAATGACCAAGGATTATGCCCTAGCTGGCTTGCGACTGGGTTGTGCCATCGCCGAACCTGAGGTGATTTCCATCCTACGCCGGGTCCGCCCCCCGTGGAACGTCAATGTAGTGGCCCAGCGAGCAGGAGTTATAGCTTTGGAGAATGATGAGTATCTGGAGAGATCCAAGCGTAGTTTTCATGAGGCAAAGTCGTTTCTGATAGGAGCACTGTCTGGGATAGGTTTGCCGCCGTTCCCCTCACAGACAAATTTCCTTCTGGTTAAAGTGGGTGACGCCAGAAGATTTCGGCTGGCATTGCTACGGCGAGGAATTGCGATTCGCGATTGCAGCTCATTTGGTATGCCGCAGTATGTCCGAATCGCAGTGGGCACGCTTCCCAATTGCCAGAAATTAGTTACCGTTATTAGGGAGATAATGGGCAAATCGGATGATAGTCGACTTCAAGGGAAAGATAATAGCCTAAACTGACCGACAAAAGGTAAACTCTACGATAAAGGGGTAATTTGAAACTCAACTAAGAGGAGGTTAGACAATGCTACAAAAGACTGCCACAGATCCAAGGTTCCCCAAGCTGTTTACACCCGGTTACATAGGGAAAATGTGGGTTAAGAATCGCATAGTTAAGTCACCTATATGTAGCCGTCTGGCTAATAGTGATGGTTATGTTACCGAACGTATGGTAAACCATTACCGGGAGTTGGCTCAAGGCGGGGTTGGTGTTGTTACAGTAGGCTATGCATATGTAGATGAGAAAGCAAGTCAGGCAGTAAGCAGTCAGTTATGTGTTAGCAAGGACGATGTTACCAGCGGTTTGGATTGGCTAGCGGCAGCTATAAAGGATAGCGGGGCCAGGGCGTGTCAACAGATAGCACACTGTGGAATGGTAGGGAAACCTCCTATTAAAGCAGCATCCCCTATTTCGTTTCCACTGTACTTCCCTGTGCCTGACCCAGCAATGTTTATACCTGAAGAATTAACAACAGAAGAGGTTAAAGAGATTGTCAGAGCTTTCGGAGACGCCGCTTTTAGGGTTATGATGGCTGGCTTTGATATGGTTGAAGTTCACGGGGCACACGGTTACCTGATTACAAATTTCCTCTCACCACATTATAACAAACGCACGGATTGTTATGGAGGCAGCCTGATAAACAGGATGAGATTTCTCCTTGAAATCATTGGTGATATACGCCAGAAAGTGGGCGGTGATTATCCTGTATCTGTCAGGTTAAGCGGGACTGACTATGCTGAAGAGGAACCTATTACTATAGAGGAGACTAAAGAGGTAGCCAAAGCCCTGGAGAAACTTGGTGTAGATGTCATTCATGTATCAGGGGGAGGCCATTATACGATCGCTTCTGGAGAAGGCGGGTATGATAGGTTTTACCCCCTGGCCAGAAACGTTTGGGCTGCTGATGAGATTAAGCAAGTGGTCAGTATTCCAGTTATTGCTTCAGTATTAATCAACACTCCTGAACTGGCGGAGAAGATACTGGAGGAGGGAAAGGCAGATTTTGTTGGTTTAGCCAGACCACTTCTAGCTGACCCCTATCTGCCTTTAAAGGCGAAGGAGGGTAGGCCTGAGGATATCCGTCCGTGTGTTCGCTGTTGTGACTGCCTTGTACGGGGTGTTGGTTCAGGGTCACTGAAGTGTGCGGTAAATCCAGGAATAGGTAGGGAAGGTGAGTTCAGGATCACCCAAGTGGATAAGCCGAAAAAGGTGGCTGTAATTGGTGGAGGACCGGCAGGTATGGAAGCTGCCAGAGTTGCCGCGTTGAGAGGTCATGAGGTTACCCTGTTTGAAAGGAAAGAATTAGGCGGCATGCTTATACCGGCATCGGTTCCCGAGTTTAAAACAGATATAAGACGGCTTATCAAATATCTTTCTACACAGGTTGAGAAGGCAGGGGTTAACCTTGTTAAGGGCGAGGTAACAAGCCAAACTATCAAGAATGGTAAGTTCGATGCGGTCATAGTGGCTACTGGTGCTACTCCATGGCTTCCTGATGTCCCCGGTATAGATAAATCTTCTGTTGTTGGCGTTTTGGATGTTCTTGGTGGAACCCAAACAGGTAAGAGCGTAATTGTAGTAGGTGGCGGAATGATTGCCAGTGATGTTATCTTGTTCTTGGCTGAGCAGGGTAAGAGAGTAACCATTACTACCAGGGGCGATGCGATTGGACTAGAGCTGGGTATGATGATATTCGCCTTCATGAAGAGGTTACTCAAGCAGGATGTTGATATACGAACCGGAGTGCACCTTGTGGAGGTGACTGACAGTGGTATAGTCATCGCTGATAGATCTGGCGAGAAGAGTGAAATCAAGGGCGATAGTGTGGTCATAGCTGCTGGTCTCACACCAAATAGAAAGTTATTTGATGAACTTGCACAGGTACCGGAGTTAGACGAAGTTTATGCCATTGGTGATTGTGTCGAGCCGCGCACGATTTTTGATGTGATTCGTGAAGCATATGCTGTAGCCTTTAACCTTATATAGAAGGAGTTCAGTATTGTTTTCAAGATAATGAAAGCTCTATCATATATACGCCAAACCCGTAATCACATTCCGAACGCGCAAGAAAACATCGCGATTCCAGGTATTGACAAACTCCTAAGACAGGACTACATTAAAGTTCTAATACATGAACTGACCTTAACAACAATTATGAATAGGTGAGGCGAGATGAGCGAAGTGAAGGAAATGCACTGGAATCGCTAATTTGTGGCGTTGGCTGGCACCCTTTCATGTTGCGGACATTTAATAGAAGAGGAGGTAATTATGGCTAGAAGATATGATGTAATTGTGGTTGGTGCTGGTCCAGCCGGGTTTCTGGCGGCTAAGGCGGCGGGAGAAAACGGGCTTGAAGTAGCCCTCCTGGAAAAGAAATCTGACCCCACGCAACTCATCAGAGCCTGTGGTCAATCTCTAATCTCTGCTAATGAGTATTTTTTTAGAAACCTATTGCGATATAACGCCAGAGATAAGCGTATCTGTTTTTCCTCTGATGGTTTCTCCTTTAAATATGATGGCCCCTACCGGAACATATACAGCTTGGCTGCATATACCCCTAGTGGTCATAAAATAGAACATGGTGACTACGAAGAACAAAAGAAAAAAGGAGACTATGGGAGGATAGGCATAGTCTACGACAAGGAAGTGTCATTCCGATGTCTGCTAGAAGAGGTGAAGGCTTGCAGCGTTGATGTTTTTCATGGAATAAACGTACAGAAAGTTATCACCACAGCCGATAGCGTAACAGCTGAAGGAAACGGACAAAGCTTTGAAGGTAGATATCTCATTGCTGCCGATGGAGTGAACTCACGGGTAGCCGAGGTGACGGGATTTAATAAAGACCGCTACTATTACTGTAACTTCATTGCTCTACACTACTATATGTCTGGCCTGGAGTTTACAGAGCCTGATCAGGTTATACTACAATGGGCTTACGGGAAAGACGGTGCTTTCCGGTGCTATATAATACCTCGACCCTACGAGGGAGAATATAACTTCGCTGTAATAACCGTTGACCCGAGGGTAAATCTTGAGGCGGCTGCGGATTACTTTATGACAGAAGCAACCATAGCTCCCCGATTTAAGAACGCCAAAAAATTAAAGACATTTTCCGCAGCATGCAATTGCTATTCTCCCATCATCGAGCCCTATAAAGACCGCGTTTTGGTTGCAGGAGATGTAGGCTCAACACAAGAAATGGAAATAACTGGAGCCATGGTCAGCGGTTGGAAGGCAGGACAGGCTATCTCCACTGCTATCCAGGAGGAAAACCTGGGATTAGAAGTTACGGGCATCTCCCGGTATATCGACTGGTGGAAGGAAGCCTATATCAAAGACTGCCCCCATGAGCTTTACATGACAGGTATGAGCATGCCTTATATTTTGCCTACAGCAGAGGATATAAATTACGTTTACAGTCATATCACGGAGCCCGGGGCTGCCTGCTGGAACCCATACACAGCATCAAAGTCTTTGAGAGACGGCATGGCAAAGGCAATTGCCATCATCCAGAAGGAGAGACCTGATATATACCAAAAACTACAAAGAAAGAGCTTACCACCTAAAGAACTTCTTGCTGAGATAACCAAGATCAGTAAACCGGTATCATCATAAGTATCCGAAATTTACATGGAGGTAACTTATGGCTAAAAGATACGATGTAATCGTGGTTGGTGCCGGGCCTGCGGGTCTGATGGCAGCCAAGACAGCGGCTGAGGACGGTTTGAAAGTTCTCCTGATTGAGCGGAAAAAGGACCTTACTGAGATTAATCGGCTCTGTGGTCAATTTACCAACGTGAGTATGATCAATACAGGAGGGAAGCTAAAATACGGATACACAAAGCCGATCAGACTGGAAGTGAGTACTTATGGTACCCGAATTCATTTTGAGGAATTTGGCATCTCCCTTGATTACGAGGGTCCATGGAGGCCCTATCTTAACTACATTTACTTTTCGCCATCGGGTAACCCGGTGTACCGGGAGAAGGGCCGGTTCTTTGGCTTTTTCACCGAGAAGGAGTCACTACTTGGTGGGTTACTGAAGTTAGGGGAAAAGGCTGGGGTAGAGATCATGCCCGAGACGGTGGCGGTTAGTGCTGAGAATATCCAGGAGGGCGTCAAAGTACGGGTGAGGTGCAAGTCTGGGGAGGAGAGTCTTGAGGCAAGGCGAGTGATTGCCGCCGACGGCACGAGATCAGCGATAGTGGAGAGCGTGGGGCTTAACGAAGGCCGGCAGCAGTTGACCAAGCGAAGGATAAGTCTTGTTGGCTACGTTGTAGAGGGGGTAGAGACAGAGTACCGGCTTAATTCATGGGTAGCCTTCACCATTCCGAGTCTGAATCCGCACACCAGTTTTATCATGAGCATGCTGTCTGATGACAGGAACGAGATAAGTGCTTATGCGGTGGGAGAGCGTTCTGCGGAGGAGAATCTTAGGGCGTTTATGAAGGTCAGCTCATTTAGCTCGTGGTTTCGGAGGGTTCAGTTAGTAAGGAAGGTGGCGGTGGGTGGAGCGGCTACTTGGACTCCTATAATGGAGCCGGTGGCAGGGAATGTGTTGGCTATAGGTGATGCGGCATGTCTGATAGAGGTGACTAATCCTGGAGCTATTGCCTGTGGGTATATGGGGGCAAAGGCGACGATGAAGGAGATGCAGGGTGAGAACGGGTACAGTGATTATATCGCCTGGTGGCAGAAGTCCTTCGATACTAATGATCCGGATTATCTCAAAGGGGCGGGCAGGGGCTTTGCCATAAATGCAGTATGCACTGATGAAGAGGTGGATTACCTGTACAGGCTGGTTGGGGGTCAGATTGGAGTACCTGGAGTTCTTGTTGCCGAGAATCTGGAACAGGTGAAAAACGAACGACTGGAACTCTACCAGAAGCTGGAGAAGGCTGGCCTGGGGCGGGATCTGAGTGGCATGAAGCTAGACCTGGCCAAGGTATTGGAGGAGAAGGGAGGACAGGGTTCACCAGAGTAGAGGAAACGGGTGAGTGGGGTGATAGATGAGAATAACTTTTGAGTGATATAATATCGGGAATGGTAGCTCTGTGATATGTCTCTAAATTTATCATAAGAGGGGGTGGTGTTATGTGAAAGTAGAGCAGATGAGGAATCTAAATATTTATGGAGGTAAATCAATGAAATACAGAATATTGTTAGTTTTCTTAGCTCTGGTTCTGGTGGTATCCCTAGCGGCATTTGCTGCTTGCGAGTCTAAGCCTAAGGTCTATACTAGTGGGGAGTGGCCGGGACAGCTAGCTGTAGCATCACAAGGTCCGGCATCCCCTGCCTATCCTATAGATGTAGGCTGGACAACGCCGCTGGCTGAAGATACCGGCATGCAGGTAAGATTGTTAGCCACAGAGAGCCTGCCGGTAAGTTTTACATGGCTGAAACAAGGCAAGTTGGACCTTGGCTTTGCCGATATGGGTGCGCTTTCGGTACCGGCGGGGTTAGATGTCTTTGCCACCAGAGAGCTGGGTCCTATTCAGTATCGAATTTTTTGGCCTCATGGCAGAGGCGGCCGGGGCTTTGCGGTAAGGGGGGATTCGGGCATAAAAACTCCGTATGACATAACACCGGAAACCAAGCTTATCTATCACTCACCAGTCCTTGCTGGCCCGTTCGGTAAAATATGGGTGGAGGCTTTACTAGCCTGGGCTAACCTTACCCCGGACGATATACCGGAGGAAAACTGGATTGAAGCCCCTAGTATTGAATCTACGTTCGAATTGTTGAAGGAAGGGCGAGGTGATGTTGTTGTAGGTTGGCCTTCATCTCCACCATGGTTAGAAGTTGAGGCAGCCCCACACGGGCTGGCCTGGATAGACCTAGACGCCAGGGCAGAGCCAGAGGCAGCGGCAAGATACTTAGCAGTAGACTCTGGAGGCAGCTTTGGCCCGATGGATAAGGGGGCCCCAAGTGCTATTGGCGTTAACATGTTACTTACTATACCCAGTATGGTGGTTATGGCCGATAAGGACACCGAGCTGGTATACAATCTTTGTAAGTGGCTGGATGAGAACTACGATAAATATAAAGATGCTCACCCTTACTGCGCGGCTATGACTGTTGAAAATCTCGTGCTGTTGGCAGAGCTTGAGTTCGTACCACTGCATGATGGGGCGGTGAAATACCTCGAGGAATTAGGTCTGTGGACTGATGCCCATGAGACCCGGCGGCAGCAGAATATCGACCAGTTCGACAGATATGAACAGGCTTACGTTGAGGTCTTGGACCTGGCCGACGAGCAGGGGATAGAGGTAGACCCGGCGAATGAGGAGTGGTTGGAGCTATGGGATAGTTATAGGGAGGATAACGGTATACCTAAATTCAAACTGTTCGTGACCTTTCCCTAGCTTGGACTAGAGGTTTAGGGGAGGGCACTGATTTAATTAGAGCTTCCTTTTCAGTGCCTTCCCCTGACGTTTGGTTGTGGGTGATAAAGTTGGTTGTCTAGATATTTTCTCGAGGCAGATGACCCCGGTGAAATGTCAGCTTTTTGGTGCGCCACCAAATTCTAGTGGTGGTTAGCTTTGTCATTGGTGGTGATAAGGGCAGTGGTATTTATTAAATCTTTAGCCGGGAGGGATTATGGCTAAAGCACCAGCCGAGATTCCCAAAATCGAAATTACGCGGTATGACAGCCTGCCCAAGCTATTAAAGTCTATCGTCATTGTCTTAACCATTTTCGGTATAGGGATTTTTCTCGTCTATATCTTTAGTTGGTCCATTGGGGGATTTTCCTTATCACCCTATATGTATTATTACCTCCTCTACTTCGCCTTCTTCACCTGTGTCTTCCTGACCCTACCCATGCGTAAGAAAGACAGAAACCGACTTCCCTGGTATGACCTCATCTTGGCTGCTTTGGTCTTTGGCATCTTCTGCTACCTCGCCGTAAATGGTCGTGAGATACAGAGATTTGGTTGGCTGCTTCATATGACCACGTTCCGTGTTGCTTTAGCCTCTATTATGGGCCTCTTGGCTCTGGAGGCCGGGAGAAGGATGGCCGGCCTTCCTTTTACTGTTATATGTCTATTTTTTGGGCTTTATCCCTTATTTGCTGAACATATGCCCGGGCTACTTTGGGGGATCAGTCAACCGTTCGATTACACAATAGGTAGCTTTGCCTTCAGCGACAGTGGAATGCTTGGATTGCCGGCACAGGTAGTGGGGGGGAAACTTTTCGGTTTCCTTATTTTCGCCGGGATGCTAGTAGCTTCAGGAGCAGGTAGATTCTTTCTTAACCTGGCCACGGCCCTTATGGGTCGGTTTAGAGGCGGACCGGCTAAGGTGGCCGTCTTATCTAGCGGCTTTTTTGGCAGCCTGACCGGGACTCCTATTTCAAACATAGCCGCTACTGGTGCCTTTACTATCCCGGCCATGAAGCGGCTAGGATATCCCCCCCACTACGCCGGGGCCATAGAAGCCGTGGCTTCAAATGGTGGCATAATCATGCCGCCGGTGATGGGGACGATAGCCTTTATCATGGCTGTAATAACCGATATTCCGTACGCCGATATTGTAATCGCCGCTATTATACCGGCTGTCCTCTACTATTGGGGACTGCTGGTGCAGGTGGATGCCTATGCCGCCAGGGTTGGGCTTAAGGCGCTCCCTCAAGAACAGCTACCTTCCCTTCGGAAAACGCTTAAGGAGGGCTGGCCATATATAGTCGTTCTTATCTTCCTTGTGTTTGGGCTTCTCTATATGAGATGGGAAGCGAAAGCACCAGTTTATGCTTCAGGGCTGCTGTTCCTTCTTTCCTTCACCCGCCGAGAAACTATGATGACCCCAAAGAGAATAGTAGCCACCATAGCTACGGTAGGGGGCTTGCTAACCTATATAATGGCTGTTTTGGCTATTATAGGTCTTCTGCTGTCGGGGCTCTTTCTACCCGGATCGATAACCGCATTGACGGCTAAGATTGTCACCATGGCTGGGGTAAACGTAGTCGCCGTACTCCTGATAGCAGTAGCGGTCTGCTACGTGTTCGGCATGGTGGGCATAGCTTTGATCGCCTATATCGTGCTGTCGGTAATAGCGGTACCGGCCTTGGTAACGGCAACTGGGATGAGCGTGATGGCTATTCATTTCTTTTTTATATATTTTTTATTAATGGCGAATATAACCCCGCCAGTAGCTATTGCTGCCTTTGTTGGTGCCGCTATGGCTGGAGCTCGCCCGATGAAGACTGGCTTCACCGCAATGCGCCTGGCGGTGGTGCTATACTTTATCCCCTTCTTCTTCGTATTCAATCCTAGTTTAATTCTAGAAGGCCCTATTCTAGAGACGGTTTATCTTTTTGCCCTGTGCCTAGTAGGGATATGGATTCTTGCCTCAGGGCTTGAGGCTCACCTGTTCAAGGTGGGCAGGCTTGAACCATGGGCACGTGTACTCCTTGTTGTCAGCGGCTTTCTTATTGCTTTCCCAGGATATGGGCAAATGCTCATCCTCACATGGTGGATGACATCTATTATTGGAGCTGGCCTGACGGCGCTGGTTATAGCTGCCATCTCGGTGAGGAAAAAAGCGGTAGCAGCAAAATTAGTAACTGGTGAATAAAACGTTTAGTAAGCCCTTTCGATTGCACAATACACTGTATTGTTTTTCGTCAACAGGTATTACCCTAAGTTGAAGCTTGAGCTGGAGGTCGGACTTAACTAAATAGACGTAATGGAGGTGATTGGCTATGGCTCGGAAGTTTGAAATTGGGTGGCCTGACTTTGGGGTCACAATACCGGTGAACCTACTCGACGAGGAGAATCCTCAGATCTGTGAGGCGTTCTGGCAGTCTCTACCCTTCCAGACCATTTTTGCTGCCTCAATGAGCGCTGGGGAAATGTTCAAGATCCCGATACCTCGCACTCTACCTGGTGCCCCACCGGAAAAGTTGGTTCTTTTCCCTGAGGAGCCACCGGGCACAATCCTCTCACTTGGTATGGGCAGTCTTTTACTAAAATACGGAATGACGGTTGAGCCATTCAGGATACCAAGGATAGCTAGAGTTCCCGAAGAGGAACTGGACAAGCTCAGGAATGTGGCCGAAAAACTGCGCGAGGCCTATTTCTTCACCAAGAAAATATACATAGCTACCTTAAGAAGAAAAGAATAATCAGGAGGCAGATTATGGCTAGATCATGGCAAGAATTGAAGCAGGAGATAGAGGAGGAGACCAGAAGAATCTTTCTGACCTGTCCTGATGAGATTAAGCGGTTCCACTACGGGATTATCACTCACTCAGATGCCGGGAAATACAGCTACGACCAATACTTCGGGCACTGGGTGCATGCGTATTGTGCATACTCCCAGCATGTCAGTAGCGTTGGTTATATTATCAGCTTGGCAATGGACCCAGACTTCAACCTAGCTCAAATCAAGAAAATGTTTGAAACAATAATCGGCACGGGTGTTTTTTTTGCTGAGTATGGGGGAGCGAAACTCTTGGCAAAGTACTCAGCCGCCATGATTGAAGCCTGGGATACGTTAGAGACAAGGGAAGAAGCTATTAAGCTTCTGAACGCATTCCAGGAATTCGTTAGCCGACTCTATTGGTGGTTCCACTGGTATTTCCCGTGGGGAGTTGGCCCAGGTCTTTTCCCCAGGCTGTCACCGGAGGATATAAAGGAGATAGTGAGACTGAGCCAGACAAGCTGAACTATCAATAGCTAGTTAGGATAATGTGGAGGACGCTAGCATGCAGGATGTACTTTTTCTTGCCTGCTGAGAGCCAGATGAAATCAATCATAATAGCAACACTCAACTGGCTAGCACGGGCTTAGATTTAAGAGCAGGTAGTGAGTTAAGCTTCCCAGACCACTTTACCGCCAATGATGGTCATCTCCACTCGGATGTCCTTTATCCGCTTGGGGGGTGATTTAATGGGGTCACTACTTAGTATTACCATATCAGCCAGCTTACCTTGAGTAATCRAGCCTTTAGTATCCTCTTCAAAGGAAGCATAGGCGGCACCTACGGTATACATAGTTAATGYCTGACTGGYTGAGATACATTCCTGGGGTGAGAGCTGCTGTCCCGATTCAGCCTGYCTGGTAACAGCAGCGTATATGCCGACCAGAGGGTTATCAGGTACAACGGGACAGTCTGAGCTACCGGCAACAATCAAACCATTATCGAGAAATGACTTAATTCGGTATAGCCACTGCAGCTGACTAGCTGATAGTGTGGCTAAATATCTTTCACCACTATAATATAGGAATGGGGGCTGAGTGACTACGACCGTTTGAAGCCTACTCAGCCGCTTAAGCAGCTCGGGAGGGCACTGTGAACAGTGCTCGATGCGGTAGCGTCGCCCAGTTTGGGGAAGCTGACTATGGACATATTCCAGAGCAGTGATGGCTGCCTTGACGGTACTCTGCTCAACGGCATGGATAGCTAACTGAAAACCAGCCTGATGGGCACTATGTGCTTGCCGGTTCAGTTCTGATTGCGACGGCTGCAATTGTCCTCTGGCTTCATTCAGCATTATCTTAACCCCACTTAGGCGTAATTGGCTATCACCAGAGCCCAAAGTTAGACCTTGCTCCTGAAACTGGTATAGTGCTTCAGCACCGAACATCATTGATACCCTACTTTTCAGTTTACCGGTGTCTTTAAATCGGCGGAAGGTTTGCCACCGACCAAAATCATTAGTCACTGTAGCATCCTGGAGAGAGGTAATTCCCAAAGACAGGTAATGGCGATTAGCTAAGCCTATGCCCTTTAGCAACTCCCCATCGGATAGGGGAGGCACTACTTTTTCCCTAATATAACCTAACATCTCAAATAGAATACCGTCTGGTTGCCCGGTGTTATGGTCTCTATTAATCAGACCACCAGGTGGTTCAGGAGTTTCCTGGGTAATACCAGCCAAGGAGAGTGCCAGGCTATTGAGCACGCAGGCATGCAATGAGCGGTGAACCAGGATTACCGGGTGATAAGGTGCCGCTTCATCTATATCCCAGCGAGTGGGATGGCGCTTTTCGGTAAGATAGAACTCGTTATAGTCAGTGCCGGTGAGCCACTCGCCTTTAGGGGTATTCTGAGCTTGATAGTGGATGGCAGCCTTTATGTCGCTAATGGAGCTGACTGATGATGGGCTCAGGTCAAAGCTGAGCAGCTTCCTTATGAAGGAGAAAATGTGGCAATGAGCATCATTAAAGCCAGGCACTATTGTTCTGCCCTGGCAATCAATTACTCTGGTCTTGTCTCCCTTGACTTGTTCCAGCGCTTCATTATCACCGACCAGCAGGATTTTGTCACCTTTAATGGCTACTAGCTCAGCCTCCGGTTGGGAGGAGTCCATAGTTATTAAATTAGCATTCTTAAGGACAAGGTCTGCGGCTGGCATTTTGAACTTAACCTTCTTGACTTGGTAGCTATTAAGCTAGTATGGTACTAGCAAATCTAATACTACAATAAGAGTTATATGGATGCAAAGCAAGTTTTATGATAAGAGATAGGTTATTGGTTGCAGCCTATTGTGTCAGCAATTACATAACCGATTACACTCTGTTGATTGCATGTTCCAGCTGGGTATATAATTTAGCAATGACAATTTGTAGCGTACGGAGCATTTTCCCTTATGAAGAAAACGACGATTTGCTACCTTCTAGGCATTGAGTATCCCATAATCCAAGGGGGAATGGCTTGGATTGCCAACGCTGAGTTGGCAGCTGCAGTTTCAAACGCCGGAGGGCTGGGCCTGATTAGTCCAGATGCAGGGATGGCTCTGAATGCTGACCGAGTGGAACATCTGCGTAGCCAACTCAGAAAGGCTAGCAGCCTTACCGACAAGCCCTTCGGCGTTAATCTTCCCTTGCCAGTCGCTAGGGTCAAAGAGCTGATAGATGTGGTTATTCAACAGAGGGTCTCGTTGGTAGTAACCTCGATGGGCGACCCAATGAGCTACACCTATTATCTGAAAGATGCCGGTATCAAGGTTCTCCATGTCGTGGCGTCGGTTAAGCATGCTACTAGGGCTGAGGCCTGTGGCGTAGATGCGGTTATCGCTGAGGGTTGTGAGGCTGGTGGTCACATCGGGTTTGATGAATTGTCAACCTTGGTCTTGGTGCCGCAGGTAGTGGATGCGGTGAAGATACCGGTGATAGCCGCCGGTGGAATCGCTGATGCCCGTGGCTTTATCGCTGCCCTCGCTCTGGGTGCAGAAGGAGTCCAAATGGGAACAAGGTTTCTCGCTTCCCATCAGTGTCTGGCTCACAGGAATGCTAAAGAAGCCGTAGTCAAAGCCAGCGATATGGATACCATAGTAACGTGCAGGAAGCTTAGCCCTCGTCGGACATTGAGAAACGAGGTCACAACCAGACTCACCGAAATGGAGAGTGCCGGAGCTTCTGCCCATGACATTGAGACTTTTCTGGGCACCGGAAGAGTGCGGAAAGCTGAGATAGATGGTGACTTAGTTAACGGGGAGGTGTACTGTGGGGCAATCGTTGGCATGATAACCGAGATTGTAAATGCTGGAGAGATTGTACAAAGCATCGTAAGCGCTTCAGAGGCGGTTATGACCAGGCTAAATAAGCTCTGGTCCTGAGTGGGGAGGTTCTTGTTCCGGAGTACGAAGATGCACAGTTGCTTCTGATGCGGATAGAAGTGTAAAATGAAGTTTCCGGAGAGCCTAATTAGGGTATTGTCGTGCGCTATGAAACAGTTGTGTACCAAAAGAGAGAGCAAATCGGTGGCATAACCCTTAACCGACCTGAAGTAAATAATGCCATAAATGCTCGTTTGGCTGAGGAACTGATTGATATCTGCTCTGAAGTTAGCCAAGACGAAGAGGTAAGGGTAGTCACCATCACAGGGGCGGGAGGAGCATTCTGTGTAGGAACAGAGTGGAGTAGTTCCCTACCTTCGGAGACAGCGCAGACAAAGCTATTGTCTGTGGCTGGGGTGGTAGCCAAGCTCGACTGCCCAGTCATCGTTGCCATCAACGGTGATGCCCTGGGGCAGGGTTTGGAATTGGCTTTGGCTTGTGACCTTAGAATTGCTGCCGAGACAGCTCACCTGGGGCTTCCCCAAATCGTCTCTGGTGTTATTCCTTGGGATGGTGGAACTCAGCGTCTGCCGCGCCTGGTAGGTAGAGCCCAAGCCATGGAGATGATTCTCCTTGCGGAATCCATTAGTGCCAGGGAAGCTTGCCGGGTTGGTCTAGTTAATAAAGTGGTTACGTTAGAGGAGCTGTCGCTCGTGGTGGCAGATATGGCGCGGGGGATGGTATCCAGTGCTCCTCTGGCACTGAAATATGCCAAAGAAGCGGTAGACAAGGGGCTGGAGCTGACCCTTGAGCAGGGACTGTGCCTTGAGGCTGACCTCTACTTACTGTTGCAAACAACTGGGGACCGCACTGAGGGCGTCACGGCTTTCCTGCAGAAAAAGCAGCCTAAGTTCAAAGGAAAGTAAGGTAATGCCTCCCTTCCAAACGGTGATTTACGAGAAGAGTGAGAATGTAGCGTATATTACGCTTAATCGTCCCCAAGTTCTAAACGTTTATAATTTGCAGATGCGGGATGAGTTGTATCAGATTCTATGTGCTATCAAAGACGATGACGAAGTAAAGGTTGCTATTTTGAAAGGAGCCGGGAACAAAGCCTTTTGTGCCGGGGCTGACCTGAGTGAGTTCCTCACCGCCCCGTCCCCAATAATTGCTCGACGGGTGCGCTGGGAGCGGGATATATGGGGGCTTTTTTTACGCCTTCCCCAACCACTTATCGGTGCCCTTCATGGGTATATCTTGGGCTCAGGCATGGAGATGGCGTTGTGCTGTGACCTCCGCATCGCCTCAGAGGATGCCAAGTTTGGGTTACCTGAGACGGGATTGGGCATTATACCTGCTGCTGGAGCTACCCAGACCCTACCTCGAGTAGTGGGGCGAGCTAAGGCTATGGAGATGCTGCTTACTGCCGATAGGATTGATGCTAGGGAAGCCTACGATGTGGGGCTAGTCAACAAGGTAGTACCCAGGGCTCAACTCCTGGCAACGGCTCAAGAAATGGCCAGGGAAATTATATCTTACAGCCATGGAGCAGTCAGGTACGCCAAGCAGGCGGTAGTCAGAGGCTTGGATTTACCCCTGGCAGAAGGTTTGGAGTTGGAACGGAGACTTGCCGATTTGCTTTTCTCAATCAGGACGCAGTAATTGTCGTAATGCCTTGTAACGTTGCATGTAACCGTAGTAATATTAGCGAGGAGAAATGAATACGGCAGATTTTTTAAGTATAGCCAGTGCCATCTGTCCTGAGCGGGATTGTATGGTGTTTGAGGGGAAAAGGCAGACCTTTACCCAGACTAATGGGCGAGTCAACAGGTTGGGCAATGCCTTGGTCAAGTTGGGAATAGACAAGGGCGACAGAGTGGCCATCTTGCAGGTAAATTGCCCCCAATATGTTGAGTCCTACTATGCTGCCGCTAAGCTTGGGGCTATCTTTGTCCCCTTGAATTTCAGGTCGAAACAGGATGAGCTCAGTTATATGTTAGGCAACGCTGAGGCTGAAGCTTTGCTGGTGGGTAATAGATACTTAGATATGGCACGTGCCATGTTACCTCACATACCCTCGGTAAAACAATGCATATCAATAGATAAGAAGCAGCCGGATATGCTCTATTATGAAGACCTTGTCAGCGCATCGTCCCCTGAGGAAGTGCTCTCTGAAATTGAGGATGAGGACGTTACTATGCTGGTGTATACCGCGGGCACCACCGGGCGTTCCAAAGGCGTACCACTGAGACACAGTGGGTTTGCCTCTTATGTTCTGGAGAATGTAGACCCGGCTAGCCTGGACATTGAGGAAAGTAATCTGCTTACTGTTCCCCTCTACCATGTAGCCGGGCTTCAGGCTATGCTAGCTGCGATATACGGGGGTCGAACCCTGGTGCTGATGAGACAGTTTGAGACCAAGGAGTGGCTGGAAACAGTGCAACGGGAGCAGGTAACCCGGGCGATGCTGGTGCCAACAATGTTGAAGAGGGTCATCGATGACCCCGATTTTACCAAATACAACTTGGGTAGTCTGAGGGTGCTGACCTATGGGGCTGCCCCTATGCCGTTTGAGGTTATCAACAAGGCAATAGAAGTTATGCCGTGGGTGAGATTCATTAATGCCTTCGGTCAGACGGAGACTGCTTCCACTATAACTGCTCTCGGACCTGAGGATCACATCATTGAAGGAACCCAAGAGGAGCGGGAGAAAAAGCTAAAGAGGCTTACCTCCTCTATCGGGAGGCCTTTGACTGATGTGGAGGTGAAAATCGTTGATG
>DUER01000161.1 GCA_011192075.1 Dehalococcoidia bacterium
AGCACTAATCGATTTCCTAACTCCAACTAAGGGAACTCGAACCAACAACCTAACGGTTAATAGCCACTATAAAAAGGTCCGCTGATTATCACGCTTGAAGTCTAGGCGTGAAACTTCTCATGAAAAAGGGAACCTTATTAAATGACATTGACAACAAGGTACCATGGTTATACTATTTGTGATAAAGCAATGAAGGTCAGACGCTTCATTGCGAGTTGAAATGGGAAATCCCAAGTAAATACCCTTCTTACATAACCTACCTGATTTTATGTAGGATATAAAAGCAAAGAATATAAGGAGATACCATGAAAAAACTCAGCGATTACAGTGGTGAATTGCTTCCCGATTTAAAATTCAGCGATTTCTCACCAGACACTCTGGCTGACCTATTAACATTATTCTCAAAACTATATCTTGCTTTGGATGGATTCTGGTATCTCACGGTAAAGGAGAAGGTCAGCAACGATACAGCCCTAGCTTGTGATGTAGAAGTTTTAAAGAAGGTCTCTAATTATGAAATGGTAAAGGTTACTGAGCTGCTGAAAATCGAGGGGGGTGATGTTATCACGTTTATGAAAGCAATGCAAGTTACACCCTGGATGTGGAATAATGAATACCAGATTGATGTGAAAGAGCCAAATAGAGCAGTGCTTACCTTCACTCGCTGTGCCACACTCAGTGCTTTAGAAAAGGAAGGAGGGGGGAGGGAGAGCCAGATTTGCAGAATCATCGAGCCAATTGTATTTAAAACTTATGCCTCTTTCTTCAACCCTCAAATAGAGGTAAGATGCTTAGCATCACCACCCAGAAAAAGCAAAGATGAAATTTGTTGCCGATGGGAATTTATCGGTGATAAATGATAGCTGCCCGTACGGAATATAGCTTGGAGTTTAGCGGGCCATATTGCCTATGGGTACATTATTTGTGACAAAGCAATGAAGGTCAGGATGCTTCATTGTGAATTGAGCTGCTGATTTTCAATTAATCAGCTATGTGTTTTTCGTCGGTGCGGCATGGGGTGTTTGTGGTCTCCTTGATGTACCTTACTTCCTAATTTCGCCCGGATAAGATGAAGCAATCCTTTCCACTGCAAAATGCGCATTCTATGGGCGGCCTGGTTATAATAAGTCTTGCACTAGGCTGGCTATTCGCTTTTCTAAGCCAATATAAAACAAGGCAAGCGATGATGAGATAGCTTAAATTGATACCTTGTCAACGGATTATCCACCATCCATAAAAACAGGAGAAATATAGATTCCTTTTTATCCTATATGTAACAACAGTCCGTTCTGTTACATTCTGGTTAATTATATAATCCACATCATTTGAACGGATAGAATGACACGACACACGGCAGTCAGTACCGGCAGGAATTCGCCCTTTCTATCTTGCTAAAGTATTTCTGTAGGAGTAAGAACTGGAAGAAATCGCAATCTCAAACGTAGTAAACGTTAGTGTTCGGAGACAGTGAGTTCTTGGCTCAGCGCTTCCCCCCTGATTTCCGGCTTGTAGTAAGAGTATGCTTGAGAACTAACGCTCTTGGCCTTGACCGGATATAGTGCCTTTACCTGGAAGTCAAAGGATATTATATCGCCGGGGAACATATTCTCGATATAGAATATGACCTTTCTTCCAGCTACCTCGTAGCGCTTGATGTTTTCCTCTTCGTCAACAACCCTAGTAATAGACTCGACCACTGGAGCAAAGCCCGTAGGAACTGATACATCCAGAACCACCATTCCTGCTTCCATTTCTACTGGGGGATTGAACTCAAGCTCCACTGATACTGTAACCAGGTCGTTTACCTCGACCTGAGTAACATCGTAGTCGACACTTACTTTCAGGATTTCCTCTTCTTCCTTCTCTATTTCAGGCAGGTTAAATCTCTTGACTACTTGGGCTATAGCCTCTCCCTTCCCCTGAACACTTATCTGAATCTCCTCGTTGACAGGAACCTCTACTATCTGAAGAACATCAAAGTTGTCCTGCCTTATCCGCAGTTCTTTTTCTTCTCCGGTAGCTTCAATTTTAATCATCAAGTCCACATCAGCTCTGGTTCCAGTGGA
The DNA here is from genome assembly GCA_011192075.1 of Dehalococcoidia bacterium. GTDB lineage: Bacteria > Chloroflexota > Dehalococcoidia > Dehalococcoidales > S120 > S120. The sequence continues at coordinate 2,067 of DUER01000161.1, forward strand.
GTACTCGGTGAGTGCCTGCAGGGCCACCACTGTATCCTGGGTCGAGCCATAACCGCCGTAGGCATTCCTTCGTGATACTAACCACTTGGCTGCCCTGGAGGCATTGAATGAATCACCGTGCTCAATCAGCGCCATAGTAGCATAGCCAGTGGCTTCGATGTCGGCTGTTCTAGCTACAGACATGTATTGCTCAGACCTGCCGAGCTTTGGCGCAATAGGCTCCGGTTCGTCAAGTCTACTGCCCCAGTGCAGGCCATCTTCATCCTCCTGAGCAAGCTCCATCAACTTCTGATAGGCGTCACCACTTATGTCACTCTGGGCAAGCTCAAGGGCGTAGGTGGTAATGGCCATAGCGTAAGCATCTTCTATATTGTTAAGTTCACTTTCCAGGTAGTCAATTGCTCTACCAGCAGCAACTTTCTCTTCGGCCTCTAGTAGTGCGATAGCGACGTAGGCAGTTAGGGCATTCTTACCCTGAAGACCCCCCATCATCTCCTGGTGATGTACGAAACCAACCGAGTCGAAAGAGCCGTCATTATTCTGATGAGCGCTTATCCACGCCGCTGCCTCTTCCAAAATGCTATCATCTATGTACATAAGGCCTCTGGCCTGAGCGAAGCACTTGAGGACAAAGGCAGTAAGCCAGAGGCTGCCCTCACTATCACTCTGTCCGAAGGCGGAGAAGCTGCCATCGCTACGCCGGTAGGTAAGTTCCCGTTGGTAGCCAGTAATCATTAATTTTTCTGCCTTGGCCATGATTTCTGGCTTGAGCTGTCCACTCTCCTGAAGATATTTGGTAATATACACATCGGGAGCAAAAACTACCATGTTCTGTTCCCCACAGCCAAAGGGCATCTGAATAAGCTCTTCCAGACCATCAATAGTCTGCGTCAGGTAACTAGAGGTCAGGGCAATATAAGCCCTGCCCGAATCCTCGACTACTATCAGAGGTATGGAACTATCCACTGCTATGGAGCTTCCTTCGGAGAGGACAAGATTTTCAACAAGCTCTCTAGCAATGCCTTCCGGCTCAATAATGACCGTTTTAATCACAGCATCGGCTGATTCTTTGCTCCTGGCGGTTATCTTCACCTCATTTTGTAAGCCGAGTTTCTTAGCCCTTATCATGAAATCCACACCGCCGACATCGTTTGTTCCTATATTCACCGTCTTTTCAGTATCATCAAGCAGGTCAAACCAGTCGGCTTTCTCAATTTCCACTTGGACTTCCTGAGGTTTGTCCAGATAGTTGTAGACAGCCACTTGAATTGGGAATTCCTCACCTCTTATTGCCGAGTACGGCAGGTCGATACTAAGGAAGAATGGCTGGAATGCCCTGAGCTCATCCTCGGCTACTCCCAGGCCTTTCTCCTTGGACAGGGCAACGGCGCGAAGCATCCAGGTAGTAATAGTATCTGGAACCTCAACGTCCTCGAGTGAGGCTTTGCCATTGGAGCCGGTAGTTATTACATCCCATAGCCATGTCTCGGGGAAGTACTGTCTGATTCTCTCCACCTCCGCTAGGCCTGATGTATCAGCTTCACCAGCCTTAGGAGCCGGCGGCGGCGCTCCTTCCATTGCTTCTTCTACCATCATTCCATCACCGCGGAAGAAATTCCATACTCCTTCCCAGAAACCAGTCTGACCCTCCCACTTATATTCTTTGCCTTCTGGTATTTTATTGTTACTGAGTACCACCACACCGGCATCATCAAAGATCTCCATGGCTCCTTTGGTAGTTATGGCCGGGTAGATGGAGACTTCATGCAATTCTACCTGTGGAGCCATATATAGCCTCTCCAGCTTATCAAATACCTGCTGTAGGTTCAGCCGGTTTTCGGCGAGAATAAAGACCGATTTATCTACGGCAGCAATACCAACCTTGGCTTCCCCTTCGGCCTTGATGTCTATATCAACTTTCTCACCAGGCCTAGCTTCCTGTTGGCTAAACTCCACCTTCAAATCGTGTGGGTATTGCGCCTCAACCTCAAAGGGTATATAGTCTGCTGCCACCTCACTATTGGGCAGGATTTGATAAACAAGGAGCCTTGACGAAGACGCCATAAGTGGAGTAGTATCGAAGGCTATTTCGGTGCTCTTGGTGTAATCAGTAAATACCACCTTACCCCGGGAAACAACCTCATAGTAGAAATTAACCGCCTGCTTTGTAGAGTAGACCTTGAATCTAACCTCCTGCCCTATCTGAGGAATACCTTCACTAGTCTGTTCAACGTGTATGAAGTTTCCTGAAGGAGAATAAGAAGCCCCCAGGACTTTAGATGCCCTGGCGGGTTGTCTGGATGATATGGGGGTAATTTCGAAGCACTCTATTGTCAGGGCAACACTCTTTTCGGAAGGAGTTATCTCAATCATCGCTTTTCCATTACTGGTCTTGACTTCCTTCTCATCTTGTTTCACTTCCTGATACTCACTATTGAGGTAGGTTATCGTTGCACCTACCTCTGCTTCGATCGGTTCATTACCGGGGGTCTCGGTGATTATCAGAAAGCTGAAAGGCAAGCCGGGCTTGAAGGCCGAACTTTCGGGGATTATTTGGATATTAAGAGGATTCTCAGCAACGGTAAGCAGCTTATTGGTCTTTTCCTCGTAGCCAGTAGCTTTCTCCCTTACCACAATATTAAGTATTACATTTCCCAATCCACTAGCTGCTGGCACTCCGGCCACATAACTCGCAGCCGGCAATTCAAACTCTGTCTCTCCGTCAATTGTCTTGGAGAAAGTCGCATATTCCTGCCATTCGCCGACGTACCTGGAAGCCCTGATTTCAAGCTCACCTTTCACCGGCATACCGAAACTATATTCCGCTGTTATGGTACCCGTAATAGGTTCGCCAACAATAAACCATTCCCGTGGAAGCTTAACCTTTACTTCATATTTGGGTAGCACATACTTCTCTACCATGACATCCAGTTGAGTCTTTGCCTTTTCGTTAGCGGTAGTTATTTTCCAGACTCCGAGGTTCGGCTCCTGAGAGATAGGCAAATCAAGAGTCGCTAGGCCATAGTCATCAGTATCTACTTCACTGCGGAAGATTTTTATTCCTTTGGCATCCAGAACCTCAATAGTAACACTCTCGCTCACTGGTCTAAGCTCAGAATTCAAGGTAATCGTTCTTATATGGATTGTTTGGCCTGGTTTGTATATAGGTTTATCGGTTTCGAGAAAGATAAGATAACTTCTCACTAACATGACTGAGGCTTTATCTTCGAAACCAGTACCCTTGACCTTAATTTCATACTCACCTTCCTCAATCTCAGGAATATCAATCTCTATAGTTCCTTTACCGTTAATATCCTTTTGAACTTTACGTATCTCCTTTCCTTCACTTAGCAGAGATACTTCAACCCTGTCTTTTACTGGTCTTCCCTCACTGAATAGACTTATAGAAAGTGCTTCCGTGGTGTTACTATGCAAGACTTTGGGTATTATAGCCGTATAGCTTTCAGCAGTCTCAGCGGGATAAGAACAACCGGGCACAACTGAGATAAGAAGAGTGAAAATAAGAATAAGGGCTATCGATATTAAGATTTTAGACTTCATAATTCCCCCTTGAGGTGGTACGAATTTGATTCGTTCTAAATATAATAACGAGATTGAGCAAAAAAGGTTAGCAGTTCATTGAATTTAATCAATAAACTTGTTCATATACAACGTGAAACAGTGCCAAATCACCTTAGTACCGTAAGCAGTTAATGATATGAAGTAGGAACCCACTTTGTAATAATAGTAACCGATTTGCACCTCCCCTCTAGAGGTATTTCGTCTGTGTGTACCATAGCCCACAACAATATAATGCTTTGTATATTCTGACGTTTCTACGTGTCTTAGATATGTAACGGAATTACATAATGTTGAATATAAGGGCTAACTGTTCTATGGTCAATTTAACAGGTGACGACGAAAATAGGTCAAATAAAAGAGCACCTGATTCGTTAAAAAGAGGACTTTATTATTATAGGATTTACGCTCAAAAGGTATGGGAATGTGGCCCTCAAAACGGAAGAAGAAAGTGCCAGAAACAGTCCAAAGCAGGTCTACTATTACAAAGCGGACTTCATTACATAAAAATCTTTAAGCAAGAAAGGGGGGAAATCTAAAACTTAGGTCGCCCATGACATTCTGGTGACGTTACTTTCCGTCAAACATGGGGCTATGACTACTTCCCCTACAGTATCTACCGGCTTCTCAATAATACACCACTAAAACTCACTTAAGACGGAAACATTTCCTTTATGGCACTTAAGCTTTGTTTTTGGTCATGTGACAGTAATACTGGGGAAAATTGAGTGTCAAATTGTGTCATTTAGGTTACACTTACAGATACGATACCTACTTTTAAATAGGTATAGGTAGCTGTGGAGGAAGGGGATCAGCAGGCGGGTAAGAATGGTGTTTACTCTATGCTGCACACGCTTGATAATGTCAGCCAATGCATTGCCTTTAATACTAAGAATATACATAGAAATCATCCTTTCAAGCCACATCGGTGCTAGAATTGGCTAAAACTGCCGCCCCTGATCTACATTTTCACAACTTTTTAACGTTTAGCGGGATTTATCAGGACCGTTAGCGGCTTTTTAAGTAATATAGTGGTACGTAACGAACATTTGGTGCCACTAATTACACGGTGTAGGCTCTATACTATACAGCCGGTATAGTAACCACACGCTCACTTTGCTTAATCTACATACGGTTAGTATCAATATGGCCATTGACAAACATATGGCTTGGACACCATGAGTATGGATCACATGTACTTTTAGGTGTTACTTTTCCAGATAATCACTTAATAAACGTTCCTTTTTATAACGTATTGACAAAATCTTGAAATAAGACTAGACTCATTCACTAACATCTTAATTGAAAGGAGTGTTATGCCACAAACAGAGGAATCAACGAAAGGGGCAGCCTCTGAAAACTTTGTACAAATGTTTGAAGCCTTTGGAAGGGCGATCAGCGAGATTTTTAACGACCCCAATTTGAAAGAGAAGGCAAAGGAATTAGGACGGAGTGTTGTTGAATCCGGAGAGACTCTTGGCAGAAGATTTCAGGATGAGGATGTCAAAGTAAAGTTCACAGATGTTGGCAAAGCAGCCCAGGAGTTCGGGAAGAGCTTAGTCGACTACTTCAAACCAGAGAAAGAAATTAGTCACACTAACAAAGAGGATCAGTAGATTTAAACTTTCAACCTCACAATTTCCAATAAGTTACAATACTTAAACATGAGGTCGTAGATTATGTTAAGGTTACTGAGGCCAAGAATTGCCTATAAGAAACTACGGCGAACAAGGCAGATAGTAAATATATTTGTAAAATATGGCTTCGGCACATTTCTCGATCAATTGCATGTCTGGGAATATGTGAACATAACAAGGCGTATCCTATATCGTCAGGCGGAGCAGTTCCCCCGCATGACAGTTCCAGAGAGATTACGCCTTGCTCTACAAGAGCTGGGACCGCTCTATGTCAAACTAGGCCAGATACTAAGTACACGACCTGACATTACACCTCAAAGCTTTATTATGGAACTCCAAAAGCTCCAAAATCAGGTGGCTCCTGTACCAACCGAGACAGCTAAGAGTGTAGTTGAGACCGAATTGGACAAGCCAATTAATATAGTATTTAAATCCTTTGACGACAAACCACTGGCTGCCGCTTCCCTCTCTCAAGTACATCGGGCAGTCCTGAAAACAAACGAGGTTGTCGCTGTGAAGATACAGCGGCCGGGTATTACAGAGATAATGGATGCAGACCTAGAAATCCTACACGACCTTGCTGTTTTGACGGGACGCCAGCTCGAGAAATTCGGGGTTACGGATGCCGTTAGACTTGTTGACGAATTATCTCGCAACATCAGAAAAGAGCTCGATTTCAGGCTGGAAGCAAATAATATGCAGCGCTTTGGAGACAACTTTAGGGATGATGCATATGTACACGTACCAAAGGTCTACCACGAGCTATGCTCAGAGCGACTGCTCGTTATGGAGTATATTGATGGTATCGGTGTCTCAGAAACAGAGAAGCTTGTCGCTGGTCAATATGATATTCCATTGATCGCACGCCATTGTGCTGATGTATTGCTTGCCTCCACGCTAGAGCACGGCTTCTACCATGCTGATCCTCATCCCGGCAACGTAATGGTCATGCCTGGCAACGTAGTTTGCTTGCTGGACTTCGGATTAATTGGGTATGCCTCCATGCGCCAACGGGAAAAGCTGGCCAGTCTCATCTACGAAATGTGGCGTCAGGATGAGAAAAGGTTTGCCAAGTCCCTTCTCAATGTAGTGCAAACTACCGGTCCAGTCGACGAAGAGGCCTTAGAGAGAGACGTTGGCTACATGATTCAGGAGTACGCCTATCTTCCTGTAACCGAATTACAACTTGGGTCTTTTCTAAACATGCTCCGTAAGCTTCTGATCACGCATAATCTAAGTTTTCCCACACAGCTCATTTGGCTGTTGAAGGTACTAGCCACGGGTGAGGACATTGTACGTCGGCTCGGGACTGATTTTAACATGGTTGAATATGCCAAACAGAATGGGGAACAGCTACTAAGGCAACGCCTTAGTCCTATACGTCAAGTCCGAGATCTTTCCTCGACTTTCTTAGACTTCTGGGAGCTAATCAGAGACTTGCCTTACCAGGCAAAGAATATATTCTATCAGTTAAGTGAGGGACAACTTAAAATAGAATTTGAGCACATTGGCCTTGAGCCAATGAGAAAGAGTCTGGAGAAGGCAAGTAATCGTTTGGCTCTTGCTGTTATTGTTGCAGCTTTGCTCGTTGGTTCATCAATGGTAGTAGTATCAGAGATACCGCCCATTATCGCTGGTATGCCTATTATTAGTCTCATAGGATACATAGTTGCCGGATTTATGGCCATATGGCTCCTGATATCCGTGCTACGTAAACCTGGAGGTTAGCCTACATTGAATGATAACTGTGCCTGTTGGGTAGGAGTTCGCGACTCTAAGGCCGGTCTTTAAAAAGGAACCTTTTTATTCACTGAGTAACAATAAGCCAGAATGTGTAATAAGTTTTTCAGTATCGAAGTAGACCAAGCCAGTAATGCTATGGCCGGTATCAACCCCAGAAGCCAGGAAGGCTAGGTCTTGGCATTCCAAATTTGTTTAGAGGCGAATCCTTTGGTAATCAAGCCATATTCCAATAATTCAATCTTACTGGGTGTCATCTTGAGTATTTTACGTCCTTTGGGCAGCTCGGTCTCATCCCTACCCAACGCACGGAGAAATCCTTCAAAGTGGATCATTTCCGCGCCACGTGCATAGTCTCGGTCACCTTCTTCAAGAAGTTCCCCCTTTCCTGTAATCTGTATTCCCAAGATTGTCTGCCAGTCATTCTCCCAATCAGGGGATACATTATTATAGATTGTAACACCAACATTAGGGTTGACCTTCAAGTTCTCGGTCTTGGTTCCAGAGTCGGGTGAAAAATATAGCGTCAAACCGTCAGAAAAGTATTCTATTGGGGTACCTCTGGGAATGTCATCCTTTGATGTAACCAGAGTGCACATCTTTACCTTATTAAGGGTATTAGCGATGTGCTCCTCAAGCTGCTCCCGAGTCATCTCTCTCGTTACCTTCTGTGCCAGTGCCTTGCCCAACTCTCCGCTCATGAATAACCTCCTTATGACTTAACCAATTTTTACTGTATCAACTACTCCCCCTATCCTAAGCTCATACTAACTGGCTGTCAATACATATATTAATGCCAATAATAAGCGATGAATCCCTGTGTTCTTTCCTTTCCGACAGGTGACGAACGCTATACAATAATTCTCAATTTCACAGGGCTAAAGCTGCAAAATCAAATCGGCTATGAACCTTTATCCTACAAGCTGTCCTTTTAAAGACTGATGTGCAACCATAACAATCAGGCTGTAGCAAAAGCATCCTATAGAAAGGGGGAGAAAAAGTTGAAGCTGCGGATTTAGCTAACAAATAGCTAACGGAAGGAACGAAACGAGATAACACAAGAAGGTACTATACGCGCAAACTAAGATTCTTTGGGTAGGCAGAAAAACACTGAACTGAACGCGAAGGGACTATTAGGGACACCGTCTAACAGACTTTTAATCAGGGTGTCGCTCGTACTTGTCGATAAAAGGTCTACCTTCAGTATTTTCCCGGCATACCCGAATTCAGTAGCCATTTTCTTCTCCCTAATTGCATTTCGAGTAATTTTACACCTGACTTCCTTTATTGTAAACTTCCGTTAATTACTAAGAAGCAATTTCTTTCTTAAGTCAGCCCCAACCCCCCAACCCCATTCCGTACTAAAAAGGAACCTTTGTCAGAGCGATATGTACAATACGGATTGACAGTCAGCGCTCACACCGAATATAATCTGTAGCAACGTTATTAGTCTAATGTATAATAGAGGTGTGTATATGGCAATAGATAAGACCAATCAGCAAATCAAGCTGAAAGACGGGCGGATACTGGGATACGCTGAATACGGCGCTCCCAAGGGTAAGCCGGTCTTCTATTTCCATGGACATCCTGGTTCACGGCTTGACTGGCCGCTTTTCGATGCCGATGACTCCGCTACGGAGCTTAACGCCCACATTATCGCAGTTGATCGTCCAGGCACGGGTCTCTCCGATTCCAAGCGTGATCGAGAGATCCTGGATTGGCCTGACGACGTGATCGAGTTGGCAGAAGCGTTGCAACTCGATCGTTTCGCTGTAATGGGAGTCTCCGGGGGTGGGCCCTATGCAGCCGCCTGTGCCTTCAAGCTCTCCGAACGCCTGACTGCGACAGCAATAGTCTGTGGAATGGGCCCCTCCGAAGCGCCCGGAGCCAAGGAAGGTATGAGCTGGATCTATGCCGGTAAATCCCCTGAGGAACGGAGGCAGATGCTGCTGGGAATGGCTAGCGTCATAAGTGAGAATCCGGACCAGCTCGTGTCGCAGATGAAGCAGGCCCCGTTCCCAGAACTTGACAAGGTATTGATGGACCAACCTAAGCTTTCGAAGATGATCGTCGACTTCACCTTTGGGGAGGCATTGCGATCGGGTATTGACGGTCTTGATCAAGATGCAGCGCTATACGCGCACCCGTGGGGATTCCAACTTCAGGACATCGCCGTTGAGGTCCACTTGTGGCACGGGGAGCCAGACATCAATGTCCCTGTCTCGGTCGGACGCTACGTTGCCGACGCCATCCCAAACTGCCGGGCCAAGTTCTTCCCGGACGAGGGCCATTTTTCCATAGCTCGAAACCATATTCGAGAGATTCTAAACGTCCTGGTTGCCTGAGTACCGGCTCAGTACACTCAATTCAAAAGGAACAGCATCATGTCTGCACTACCGACCGGCGACCAGACAATTTATCAACGGCCCGCGGAGTTGCTGCAAAATCTCATCCGTTTCGACACGACTAATCCACCGGGAAACGAAGCACAATGCGTCCGCTACATAAATAGTCTGTTGAGTGATGCTGGGTTTGAAACCACCATTCTGGCTAAAGACCCAGGCCGACCCAACCTGATTGCCCGTCTGAAGGGACGAGGCACAGCACTCCCATTATTACTATACGGGCATGTGGATGTAGTCACTACAGCCAATCAGAACTGGACACATCCGCCATTTGAAGGAAAGGTAGTAGACGGTTACGTCTGGGGACGGGGTGCGCTAGACATGAAAGGTGGCGTAGCCATGATGCTGGCCGCTTTTCTTCGTGCTAAAGCCGAGGGTTTAATCCCAGCCGGTGATATCGTGCTGGCTATATTGAGTGACGAGGAGGCTGGTGGTGACTATGGAGCTACCTACCTCGTGGAAAGTCATGCCGAGAATTTTGAGGGTATCCGCTATGCCATTGGGGAATTTGGTGGTTTTCCCCTGTACATTGGGCAACAGAAGTTTTATGCTATACAGGTTGCTCAAAAACAGTTCTGCTGGATGAAGGCCATTCTGCGTGGGCCGGGTGGGCACGCCTCAAACCCTGTACGCGGGGGTATTATGGCTAGACTTGCCAAGTTGTTGCAAAGCCTGGATCAGCACCGCCTGCCAGTACACGTTACCCCTGTGGCACGTCAAATGCTTGAATCGATTGCCGCAGCTGTACCTTCTCCCCTGAGCTCTGCCTTTTTACAGCTCCTCGACCCAACTCTGACGGACGCTGTTTTGGATCAATTCGGTCCACAGGGATCAATGTTCGACGCCATGCTGCACAATACAGTAAATGCTACCGTCGTTCAGGGTGGGGGAAAAATCAATGTGATCCCCAGTGAGATTATCCTGAAATTGGATGGTCGCCTGCTCCCAGGCTATACCTTTGATGACATGGTGACTGAACTGCGCCCTATCATCGGGGATGATATAGAACTGGAACTGATCCGGTACGATCCTGGGCCACCAGAGCCCGATATGGGATTATTCGACACCTTGACAGGCATTATATGCAAGGCTGACCCGGCTGCAATTTCTGTACCTCTATTGTTGACTGCAACTACAGATGCGACGTACTTCGCACGGCTAGGCATCCAGACATACGGCTTCATACCCATGAACTTACCTGAGGAGTTTATCTTTTTTA
>DUER01000162.1 GCA_011192075.1 Dehalococcoidia bacterium
GGGCGCGGCATAGAGTAAACACCATTCTTTTCCGACCACTAATTTCCTTCCTCCACAGCTACCTATACCTATTTTAAAATAGGTATCGTATCTGTAAGTGTAACCTAAATGACACAATTTGACACTCAATTTTCCCGACATTACCAGCCAATGACCGTACAATAAGAAAACCTAACAGATGATGGGGGAATTCAGTTGAAGTTGTGCAAATATTGAACACGGGCTGGATAGCCTTCTACTGGACATATCCAGCCCTTATTGAAACTTGACACTGTAATCAGGGCTATGCCTTACCAATACGGAACATCTTGGTCCCACATGTTGGGCATACACCCTGAGTCGCCGGCTTACCATTCTTCATGGTAATGCTCTTGGGGTCTTTCATTTCCTTTTTAGTACGGCACTTCATACAGTATGCTTGCATAGTTACCTCCTTTCCAAATATTTTTACGACCTCATAAGGCTAAACCCCTTTGTATGTCCTTAAGGTCAAACTAGTGGTTATTTGCTCATTCTACCCTCATGCACCTGATGGGCATATACCTCAGCACTAACCCAACCCTTTTTTATTTCTGGAGTAAATACACGGCAGGGGATGTTGGTGCATTTTCTGCTTCCTACTTTGTCCACCTTTATTCTAAAGAGCTTGAGATTCTCTGGCATCTCGGGTAGTTCTTTGTCCATGCCATAGTAGGCTCTATCAGGCACTTCTTCCAGTTCGCCTTCCACCATGACGCCGGAGCATGGTTCCTTGAAACCGGTAAGGACATGTGGCTTAGCAATAGTAAAGGAAACATTCCGGCTTTTTTGGATATAGTCCATTTTTCTTCCCGGAGTTGCCAAACCTATAATGAAGGTCCCTTTTCTATAGACGTATGACACGGGGATAGCATAGGGCTTATCCCCGGCAAAAGCTAGAAACCCCCAGTTATTATTCAATATAAACTCTTCCCTTTCGGCATCATTTAGTTCTCTGTTGCTTGTTTCTACTTTATTGCCAGAAGTCATAGTCGTTGTACCTCCTTTTAAAATGCTTTTATCACCTCGTAAGGTTAAAACCTATCAAAGGTATAATGTAGTCCTGTCTTGAGAGTTTGTCAATACTAAAAAAGGAACCTTTTTATCCCAAATGAAGCAAATTCTACTCAAAACATTCTAGACCTCGGCAGGTGGGAGCCCGTACAAATGGACTCCAAGATCAGTACTATTAGGCGATTGCTTAACGATAGATAAGTGATAGACTGTGGGTATAGCCGGGTAGTATTAGGTAGTATCTATTATGACTATGAAAATAAAGGGTCAAACATATTATAGGACTGCTGAGGTTTGCCAAACGATAGGTATAAGCAAGAATACTCTATATCGTTGGCTACAACATGGTGTTCTCGGAGAACGTGAACGCAGAGATAGGAGGGGATGGCGAATCTTTACGCAAGGTGAAATAGATAAATTGAAGGTGGAGGCTGGTCGGATCACTGTATCTGGTCGTTTGAGGTGATATATGGTCGAAACTAGTATAGGTAAAAAGCAACTTGTTAGCGAACTTTTTGATATACGACAGCGTATAGAAGGAATTGAGAAATTAGTGATTGTTGAAGATTATCCCGAGCAATCGCTGGATAATCTGTTTCTTAGCTTGCCAGCTGCTACATACATTGTCCAGGATGGAACGTTCATATTCGTTAGTCCCCAGATGCGGCAGATTACCGGTCGCTCCGAAAGTGAATTGATAGGGACCAGTCCTTTGAGTCTTATCTTGGATGAGGATAGGGACATCACCAGGGAGAATGCGGTTAAGGTGTTGAAAGAAGAACATTCATTAGTTCATGAATTCAGAATCGTTGCCAAAAATTCAAGAATTAAGTGGGTCATACAGGTTTCCTCTCCCCTATCGTACGAGGGAAAACCAGCAATCGTAGCGAATATTATAGATATCACTGAGCAAAAGAGAAAAGAAGAGAATGAGCGGAGGAATGGAGAGGTATATCTTGATCTGTGTGAAAATGCCACCGATATGATTATATGCATTATGACTGACGGCCGTCTCAAATATGTTAATCGTGAGTTCCGAGAAACTCTAGGCTTCAACGAAGATGAGATTATGCACATGTCATTATTCGAGATTATGCCCAAGGATGATGTCCATCAATGCCTAGAGTTATTTCAGCGGGTAATATCAGGAGAAAAGATCGGCAACCTAGAAGCTACATTTATTAACAAGAATGGCTATAGGATCACAGTTGAAGGTACTATCAATTGCAGATTGATAGAAGGAAAGCCACTTTACATACGCGGAATATTTCGCGACGTGAGCGATCGCAAGCGAGCACAGGCGGAAGCAGCGGCCTTAGTTAAAGATGTCCAGGACATTAACCGCAGGCTAGAGACATCTAACCGTGAACTTGAGGATTTTGCCCACATTGCGTCTCATGACCTGCAAGAACCACTAAGAAAAATTAATTCCTTTGGAGAACTACTGCAGGAATCATTGAAAGGTAAGCTAGATGAAGACGAGTATGAGAATCTAAACTTCGTAATAGATGGTGCTAAGCGAATGCAGGCAATGATTGATGACTTGCTAACCTATTCCAGTATTACCACCAAAGCAAAATCGTTACAAGCTGTGGATCTAAATATTATAATCGAGAATTTAAAGAATTTTGAACTTGCAACTGTACTCAATGAAACCAAAGGGACAATCGTTATCCCTAACACATTGCTTGCTGCATACGGAGACCCATCCCAGATACACCAACTTCTACAGAACTTAATCGGAAACGGATTAAAATTCCACCGAGATGGAGTATCCCCAGTGATAACTATTACCGACTATTCCATGCAAGACAACATGGTTCGTTTCGACGTGACAGATAATGGAATAGGAATTAACAAGGAGTATGATGAACAGGTATTCGTTATGTTCAAGCGTCTGCATTCACGGCAGAGTTATAAAGGGACTGGCATTGGGCTGGCTATTTGTAAAAAGATAATAGAACGCCATGGTGGTCAGATTGGAATCAAATCAATACCCGATAAAGGCTCCACGTTCTGGTTTACACTGTCGAGGTTTGGTGAATCGAGCGATAAATATTCTAGGGGTAATGGGAATAGTGAATAGAATGAAACCAATTAGGATATTGTTAGTAGAAGATGATCCGGCAGACCAAAAATTAGTTAAAATGTCGCTCAGTAACCAAGAGATTACTAGTGAACTGTGCGTTGTAAATAATGCCGAAGAGGCGTTGGATTTTCTTTGTTCCCAGGGGGGCGATAGCAGCCAGACTACTACACCTGATCTCATACTACTGGACTTGAATATGCCGGGAATGGGAGGGAAGGAATTCTTAAAACATATCAAGGTTGATGAAGATCTGAGACAGATTCCAGTAGTTATTGTTACGACTTCGAATTCTGAGAGGGATGTTATAGACAGCTATAAGCTACAGGCTGCTGGTTATGTACATAAACCAAAGACGCTAGACGAATTCAGGCGAGTCATGGGAGAAATCAAGGACTATTGGTTCATGCTATGCAAGCTTCCTAACAAGGAGTATTAATTCAATGGAAACAGGGCAATCAGTATTTAAAATTCTCGTCTGCGATGATGACCAGGCGGACCGCAAGTTGGTTCGAGCTTATCTACAACAGATAAACGATAGGGAAATCGTGTTGCTTGAGGCAGGAAAAAGAGACGAGATTCAGGGTGCTCTGGATAGAGGTAGGATAGACCTAGTGTTCATGGATATGCGGATGCCGGAGAAATCGGGAATGGCATGGCTTGAGGATATCGTTACAAAAGGTCTGGCTCCGGTAGTCATGTTGACCGGATTTGGGAGTGAGGAAGTTGCAGTGCAAGCCATTCAGCAAGGGGCAATTGGATACTTGCCGAAGAACGGGCTATCCAAAGAGAAGTTAGTGACAACAATTGATGATGCTACTGAAAGATGGAGAGGATTATCAATTAGTAGAGCCAACCAAGAACAGCTAGAAAGGTTAGTCAACATTGATTCACTAACGGGACTACTCAACAGACGAGCAATACTAAACAGGTTGGATGAACACATAACGGATTCGAGACGGTATGAGGATAATCTCGGTATTCTCATGCTGGATATCGATCACTTCAAGCGAATCAATGATAAGTATGGTCACATCATAGGGGACGATGTATTGGAGAATGTTGGATTGTTGTTGCAGCGGAAAATTCGAGACACGGATGCCGCTGGACGCTATGGTGGTGAGGAGTTCCTGATTACCTTGCCCAGAACGGATTTACCTTCCGCTCTGATTTTAGCTGAACGGATAGGGAAGAACATTAAGGCAACCAAGATGAAAGACCTCACTGGCATAGTGTTTAGCATAACTGTAAGCCAAGGGCTAGCACTATATAAGCCAGGTGATGATATACAATCTCTTATTTCTCGAGCTGACAAGTTACTGTACCAAGCAAAGCAAAACGGTCGTGACCGGATAGAAACACCTGAGTTAATTACATCAGGAATCTGAGTGAATTACCCCCCCCAGCAAGCTGGGGGGCATCTGTGGCGCGAATTCTCACACCTTCTTCGCTCGAATTCGCTTTGCAGTGCCGAAAGACGTTACTTGCCACACCACCCTGCGATTCATCCCCGCAACAAGCTGCGGGGTATTATCGCCAGATTTTATAAAAGGCTAGAAATTTGCCGATATTTTGTCGGCAAAATGTTTAGCACTATCCGGTTCTGGATGATATTCCCAGATACGAAATTATTATCATTGGTAGACGGGAAAAGACTAAAAGTTATCTGGAGGGACGAGGAGGCACATCGTGCCCCTTACTTTTAATCAGGGTGTCACAGGTTCGAGACCTGTATGGACTACCAAAGCTGAAAGGCCAACCCTGCCGGGGATATTTGGAAAGAATCAGGGTGTCAAGACACTAGGTCAACCGACACCCTGATTTTATTATGTATTTAATAAAATATCAACCAAAATGATGTTCGCTTCTTTTATAAATTTGCAGTAAATATTAAAAGGTTGGGGTAAAACCACGTGCCATGTGGTTGGAGTGGTGTATTACTGTAGAAGCACTCGTAAATTTATATTATAATAATTAAGGCTCCCACATCAATTGAAAAAGAGGCTGTCCAATATGCCAATTGGTGATGAAACACATGCGTTGATATACGATGAACTGGCCAATATGCTTGGTCCAGAATATGTAACTGACGATCCGGCAATAATAGAAGCATATAGCCGGGAATCGCAGACTCCCAGTTTTTTAACGCGTGGAAGAGCCGAGTTTATTATTTTACCGGGTAATACTGAGGACATACAGCAAGTAGTAATGTTGGCTAACCGCTATAAATTTCCATTCTCGGTTTTAGGATCCGGATTATACTTTACCACTACCGCAGCGGTTAAGCCCTACTGGTGTATGATTGATACCAAGAGGATGAATAAAATAGCGATAGACGAAAGAAACATGTATGCCATAGTTGAGCCCTATGTTAGCCTTGCTCAAGTACAGGCAGAGGCTATGAAAAAGGGTTTATACAATGGGACACCTTGTTCAGCGGAATGGTCCTGCCTAGCAAATCATACCATGTTTGGACTCCATGGCACTGCTTACAGAACAGGATACGCTTCACGTAACATCCTAGGTATAGAATGGGTCTTACCTACCGGTGAGATCTTACGAACTGGCTCCCTCGCATTTCCTGGCACTGAGTATTTCTGGGGCGAAGGACCTGGTCCGGATGCTAGAGGGGTACTTCGAGGCGTACTGGGACACTTCGGCGCCTTTGGTGTAATCACTAAGATTGCGATTAAACTTTTTCCCTGGCCAGGTCCTCCGGACTTTCCCACCGATGGAGTAGCGCCGTGGAAGAAAAGTACGCTGCCTTCGAATAAATTCAAATGGTACCTTGTTACCTATCCCACACTGGCACAAGCAATTGAAGCCATACGGGAGATTAGCAAGAATGAAATCGGTTCTATCGTCCAGATGATGTGTCCCTTTGTCCATAATGTATTTTGGGCGAAATCTCGAGAGGAATACTGGAGCAACTGGGAACAAGAATATTGGCAGAATAACCTGAGGAATTGTGTACAGATCTGCCTTGCCGGTTTCACTTCCGAAAAACAGGTGGAATATGAAGAGAAAATACTCAATCAGATTATCATAGACACTTGTGGAGAGTTAGTTAGTGATGAAGCATTTCAGAAGTGGGTTCCATATACAGCTAATAATAGTTTCAGGGGTGGACTAGGTGGCCGAATGATGAGAATGAGCGGTTATTTTATAACTGGCTTAACTTTCGATTCCTTTGATGATGTTCTACGGAGTGTGTCCGATTCCTGGAAGATACTGGATAAAAATACCCCACCCTTACTTGATAGTGGCCATCCTGTCTGGTCTGTTTCTTATGACTTCGGCCACTTTGCTACCGCCGAGGTTGATTTCCCACGTGAAAAGACTGACGAATCTGACCTAGTGTTTGGGCGGGCTCTCGAGGAAGCCATAATGCAAGGAGCCCAGGAACAGACTATTGGTTTTGTTTCAGGTTTGTGGCGAGTACACAAAATAGGACCTGCCTTCGGCAATTTTCAACTCATGCTAGCTAATGTTAAAAGTATACTAGACCCAAATAACGTCGCCAACCCTACGCGGCTTATAGATATGGACAAGATTGAATTGACTCCTAATCGGGAATAGATTCGAACCTACGACCAAACCGGTTACGAGTTGGATAATATAAGACCCTGACTTAGGTTTAAGGTATCTTGGGAAATAACCTCCTGGTGATTTTAGTATAATTTACCTTTCCGCCATCAGGTCTTCGGTTTATGTGGATTCTTGAGGTTGCCCATGATGCGATCCATAAGTGAAAACTCACGGCGCCGGGTGATAATCTGAGCTTTGGTGAAATGTAGATAGCGGTAAACTATTTCCAGGCTTGAGTGGCCCCATATTTCTTTCAGAGAAAATATGTCACCACCATTCAGCAAGTATTGTGATAAAATTAGGATATGCGTATAAATAATTTCTGGCGGAAATGTGTTATATGGCGGTTTCAGCATACCGAGGAGCAGATTGTCCGTACCATCTGTAATAGCCACTGTGGCGGTACCTGCGAAATGAAAGTGCATGTTAAGGGGAATAGGATCATCCGAATTGAGAGTGGTGATGAGGAAGGAATGTCACACCGAATGTGTGCAAGAGGTCGTGCATACCGTCAACGTGTTTATGCCCCTGATCGTCTTCTCTATCCACTTAAGAGGACAGGAGCAAGAGGTGCTGGCGAATTTACTAGGGTGTCTTGGGACGAGGCGTTGAAAACCGTAGCAAGTGAGATGAAGCGGTTAAGAGCTACCTATGGCAATGCTTCTATTCTTCACTTCTGCTCTATGGCCGATGCTCATACCCTGCATCATGTACAGGCTTTTCATAGACTGCTGTGCCAATTTGGCGGCTATACAGCACCTTGGGGTACAATCTCAGATGAAGGCGCTAATTTTGCAGCGGGCATGACGTACGGAACTAGACCAAAAGGGTATACGCCTGAGGACTATCTGAATTCACGACTTATTATCATGTGGAGTTGGAATCCGGTTACCACTCAACAGGGCACTAATATCCCATTATACCTGGCTCGTGCGAAGGAAGGAGGGACCAAGATCATCTCCGTTGATCCCAGATATACTGACTCAACTGCTATCTTCGCTGACCAGTGGATTCCTATAAGACCAGGCACCGATACCGCTGTCTTTGCTGCCATGGCTTATGTGATAGTTAGAGAAAATCTACACGATAAACACTTCATCGATACCTATACGTTTGGCTTTGATAGGTTTAGGGACTACATATTCGGCTTGGAAGATGGGGTGGAAAAGACACCTGAGTGGGCCGAGGTCATTAGTGGCATCCCAGCCGTGACCATAGCTGGTTTAGCTCGCGAGTATGCCTGCACCAAGCCTGCGATTCTTAACACCAGTATTGCTGCAGGACGGACCGCCTTTGGTGAACAATACCACCGAGCTGCATCTGCTCTGGAGTCAATTACGGGTAATATAGTAATTCGGAATGGTGGGCGACCTATCTCTAGAGATTTAATGCGTATAACACAAATACCCAGTCCGCCAAATCAGGTAGAGCTGGATGCATCGTCACGCTGGAATGCTCTCCCTTACCGCGGCGGGAGTGTAAATTCCAGTGCCCGGGTTAATGTGAGTCTATTAGCAGATGCTATCCTCAAGGGGAAAGCTGGAGGCTATCCAGCTGACTATAAGTTCCTTTGGCTATCCAACACCAACTATTTAAACCAACTCGGTGAAGTTAACAAGACAATAGAAGCCTTCCAAAAACTGGAATTCATCTTGGTAACGGAGCAATTTATGTCATCGACAGCTAAATATGCCGACATCGTGCTACCCGTGTGCTCGTTCTTGGAGCGCAATGATCTCTATGCACCAAGGACTGGTGGAGCTTATGCTATCTTGAATAAAGCTATAGAGCCGCTGGGCGAATCTAAGTCTCAGCTACAGATTTGTGAGGCTATAGCATCGGAACTCGGCATTACCGATTATAATGATAGATCAGACGAGGAGTGGGTGAGATCCATGGTAACGAAACTATCTGAAGAGGTGGAGTTTCCAAGCTACAATATCCTCAGGAAACGGGGCATTCACAGGCTCAAGTTTGGTAAGTCAACCCCGGTTGCCAAGAAAGAGCTGGAGGATCCGGAGCAGAAGTCATTTCCTACACCATCGGGAAAGATTGAAATATACTCCCAGATAATAGACAAGATGAATCATCCCCTGATACCGCCCATTCCTAAGTATTTAGAGACTTGGGAGAGCTTGAATGATCATTTAGCTAAGAAATATCCACTGCAGCTAATCACCCCGCATTTCAATCGACGAGCACATAGCCAGTTCGATAACCTGCCTTGGCTTCGTGAGTTGCAAACCCAGGTGGTTACTATTAGTACCCTTGATGCTGAGTCAAGGGGCATACGTCAGGGAGATATGGTGAAGATCTTCAACGATCGGGGGGAAGTGCGCATTCCAGCTGAAGTGACAGAAAGGATTATGCCCGGAGTAGTTGCTATCCCACAGGGAGCTTGGTGCACTCCGGATAGGAATGGAATCGATTATGGTGGCTGTCCTAACATGCTTACCAAGAACATATCCTCACCAGGTGGAGCCTTTACTTGTAACACTGCCTTGGTGCAAATGGAGAGAGTTGACGACCTATGACTGCGAGGTCCACAGGAGATTCATAATTATGAACCGCGACTGTGTTTTTATTAAGGTGTTTTTGCTAAAAATTTAGTGCAACAGTACTGGGATTTAGGAATTACTTTTTGTGATGAAATTAGTTCCATATGTTCCATCGAGGGAGGTATGGGATTGCTATCAAGAGATAGCTCGTCATCTTTTGGAACCAATGGGGGATGAAGAGACTATTAATCAATATACGAGGCACTAGAGGTGCCATGGCAGGAACCGCGGGAGAGAAGGTGAAAATTCGATTAAACCCTACAAGGTTATTACTACTTTCCCTTTGGCGTGTCCTTTTTCGACATACACGTGAGCCTCGGCAGTTTCACTCAACGGATAACACCTATCAATAACCGATTTCACCTTTCCCGCCTCAATGAGTTCTTTAAGAAAGATAAGGTCTGCTATGCGGTATGGTGCTATCATAAATATAGCTTTTTTACCGCCTATCATTGAAGTCCATAACATTTGTAGAAGTAATGGAATGGTAGCAACAGTGGAAAGATAAATTCCGTTTTGACTCAGCGAACTTTTGCATTTTGAAAATGAACTCTTCCCTACCGCATCAAAAATAATATCATAGCTCTGACCCTCTTTTGTAAAATCCTCTTTGGTATAGTCAATAACTCTATCTGCCCCAATAGACTGCACTAATTCCAGATTCGTAGTACTGCATAACCCGGTAACTTCCGCACCGAAGTATTTGGCTAGTTGTACCGCAAATGTACCCAATCCACCAGAAGCTCCATTGATTAGAACCTTATGACCGCTCTGAATACCACCTTTATTTCTAAGGAATTGCAGTGATACAAGGGCCGCGAAAGGAACTGCGGCAGCTTCCTCGTAGGTCATATTGGCCGGCTTCATTGCCACCTTTTTTTCGGGCCTGCATGTATACTCGGCATGACCACCCATCTGTCCTGCTGAATAGACCTAGTCACCTTGTTTGAATAGTTTCACATCTTTTCCCACAGATTCAACTTCCCCGGCAAGTTCAGAGCCTAATATACTATTTTTGGGCGTTATCAGCCCCGACATCATCCGGGCAATAATATTATTACCCTGGCGGAATTTCAAGTCTATTGAGCTTACTGTTGAAGCATGTACCTTTATCAGTACTTCATTGTCCTTGGGAGTAGGTTTTTCTACCTCTTTCAGTTCAAGAACATCAGGTGATCCGTATTTGGTGTATCCAATCGCTTTCATTATCCCTCCTTCCAGTTGGGATTTCATATTTCAACTATTGGCCTATACTATAACCCTGCTTATTGGTTGTTAAATTAAAAAAATGAACCTTTTTATCGTAGCGAATGCTACGGTTGCATCGTTAGGTAGCCAAGAGGAATGGACAATTTTTACTTAGATGAATGAACCAAGCTTCTGTTAACTCAAATCCCCCACCAGATGGTTCAGGGCATATCTTTACTAAACATCGACAAAAATCTTGCTACACAGTCTGAAGATTCTACCTTTTCTCTCTGATATCGTATCCCATAGAAAATAAGAGGGAAAAGAATGGAATCAGGTAAATGCTAGACTACAGTCACTTTCCTCGTTTTATATTTCTTTAAACTGAAGTATTGCATACTAGACAGAATGTTATATAGAAATTACACTATGTATTGTGTAGAATACTCATAAACCTCGAATATTAAACAGAAAAGGAGGACAAAATAATAGCACCACTACAAAAAAGAGCATGGTATGGTCTGGGGATGGGGGTCATATGGGTTATTGCGATTGCTGTGGTCTTCATTGTGAAGGGTGGAATTGGTACCTTTCATGAAGACACCGGATTTAGATTAATTTATTCTGGATTATTGATTGGAGGGCTTATAGCATACCTCCTAATAATGAGGAAGCCAGGTCAGGTTGATGAACGGGACAGGTTGATAATGTGTAAGGCACCTGCAGTACAATTATGGGCGGTCATAATCTCGGTAGTAATATGGATGATAGCGCTGACAGAAAGTTACTGGGATGAAGGTCACATACCAGTTGTTTTCCCATACCTTATAGCCAATAGCCTTTTTATTGTGAATACACTGGCACATTCCATCGGTATCCTGATTGGCTATCAGAGAGGGGTCAGCCATGGCTAGTGCTGCTAGGATAAGGAACCGTATCAGAAGGCTGCGTTTCGACCATGACGAAATGACGCAAGAAGAGCTGGCCAACCGTGCTGGTTGTACTCGGCAGACCATTATCGCACTCGAACAGGGAAAGTATGTTCCATCTATCGAACTGGGTTTTAAGATTGCCCGGGCCTTCGGAGTATCGCTGGAAGAGGTCTTTCAGTATGAACAATAATGGAGGTAGACTATGGACTATAAAAAATTCAAGTTATGGAGAACTGGCCTGCCCCCATAAATTATTCCAGCGTTCGCTGCACTTTTCGTCACTTTTTTCAATAAAGGAAGGATTCTGCCGAAATTTTGCCGACAAACTGTTTAGCATTAGTTGAAATAAAAAGATACCAATAGGCATGAAACTTAAAATATAGCACCTGATTATTCCGTCGGCTTTAGTAAGTCTGCAAAAGTATCTTTTTCCGCCGGCTGTACCAGTTCGATAAGGAAATCACCTATCTTGCCGGTATCAAAGTAGGCAATCCTAGTGCCCGTTGGCATATCTCCGCGAAATACCAGCTTGACTCCTTTGCCAAGCAGGTCATTAACTTCGACATCAATATCAGACACAGTAAAAGCCATGTGCTGAATGCCTTCACCGTGCTTTCTAAGGAAAGTAAGCTGCATACTTTCACCTTCAAACGGTTGAAAAAACTCGAGCACAATTGAACCTATCTGGGCAAACCTTACCCTTAGTTTTGACCCGTCTGGCGATTGCGCAATCGGTAACTCGGGCCCAACCGTAGCTATACCTAGTGATTTATAATGCTCTATCGCCTTGTCCATGTCGCTCACAATAAAACCTAGGTGACGAATTTTCCAGTCTTTTTTCAT
>DUER01000163.1 GCA_011192075.1 Dehalococcoidia bacterium
CAACAAAGGTGAGCAGGTCGTGTGCAAACTCCGGGCGCTTTCTCATGTCCTTAACTAGTGCCGGGTAGCTACGTAGACCTACAGCCAAACTGAAGGGACCACAGAAAAGGCCCACCGCTGCCCCCCCTTTTTTTTCTTTGCCAAACTTAATACAATCCAGTGCAAAGGATAGTCGTCCATCCTGATAAAAGTCTGGCGTCTTGAGTTTAAGTAAATCCTTAGGCTCTTTAATCAGGGGCTCTCGAAAGTCGATGGTAGGCATTGAGTTCTCCCCGTAGACCATCTTAGCCCCCAGACTCTCTACCTCAAAGTTGTAAATATCTGCGCCAGCTTGGAACGAATCCATCTGGTAGTAATCAGCTACCTCTGCGATGGCGTCGACAAAAGTCCTGGCGTCCCAGTAGAATTTCTTGGCTGGGATACCTATCAGCGCCTTGGCATGGTCATGCATCTGTGCTGAGACAGTCATCCATGACTGTTCCGTCATTTCAATTCACCTCTACCCATCAAGCGTTGAGCCTTTTCCACCGCATCAAGGGCATCTTTACCCCAGGCGTCAGCACCGCTCTCGTTTGCATATTCCTGGCTCGTGGGAACTCCGCCAATCATTACCCTAACACTATCTCGCAGGCTACTCTCCTCAAGGTGTTTGATAACGTTTTCCATTTCGGCCATGGTGGTGGTCATATAGCAGCCTAGCCCCAGGATATCAGGCTTGAGTTCTTTAACCTTGTCGATGAAGGTTTGGATTGGTACGTCCTCTCCCAAGTCAATAACGTGGAACCCAGCACTCCGCAGCATGGCAACCACCATCATCTTACCCAAGTTGTGCATATCACCGGCTACAGTACCAATCATGACCTTACCGGCAGTGCTGGTTTCTCCGGAAGCTAAATTGGGCTCAACGACCCCCATAGCTACCTGAAAGGCCTCCACGCTCATGATCATGTCGGTCTGGAAATACTCATTCTTTTTCCACAACTCCCCTGCTTCCTGAATACCAGCCACTATGGCCTCATTTACTATGGCTAAGGGTTGGGCACCTTCTTCAAGAGCTTTTTGGGCTAAGGATAAAGCTAAATCATCTTCACCCTCTAGGACCGCTTTTTTCAATTTTTTTAGTGTCTCAGCCACAAACACACTCCTTGAGAACCTTATATTCTATTTCTATTCATTATCAGGCTCGTTGGCCTTTTAAAAACTCTCAGTATTACTAAGTATGATAAACTTCTAGCCTAAGCTGTGTCAATACTTAGCGATTGCGATAGAGTGGCTCTAACGGGGAGAATATCCAAAATTAAACATTAAGTCATAAAGTGCAATTTAGGTAGATTGTTGACATTCCACCAAGTAATGTTCTATCCTCCATACAAAAGGGAGGTGAACAGATGCAAGCATACTGTATGAAATGTCGTACCAAAAGGGAAATGAAGGATGCAAAAAGCATAACTATGAAGAATGGTAAACCAGCAACTCAGGGTGTATGCCCCACATGTGGCACAAAGATGTTCAGGATAGGGAAGAGTTAGAACAGATATTTAGAGATATCAGAAGTAGTATTTAAGAGGCAGGGTATTCAGGGTAACAGCTTCATCCCAGGAAAACCGGGTCATGATGTTGACCCAGCCTAGGAGGATGATGTTCTTGTCCGATACAGTTAATTTTTTCATTTTTTAAGTTAAGGAAGTGAAAATGGTAGAACCATATATGGCGGTTGCTATTAAGCGGGCGCTTTTACAAGGTCCAAATAGGTAGCGGGTAAAATAGAACTAAAAGGAAGGAGTATTGATGGAATATCGCAAGCTAGGAAACTCAGGGCTTAAGGTTTCAGAAATTGGGCTGGGAGGTAACAATTTTGGTTGGTGGGCTGACGAGGCAACTTCTATTTCGGTCATCGACCACGCCTTGGATATGGGTGTCACCTTTATTGATACGGCTGATATGTATAAAGCCGGTGAGTCCGAGGAGTTCGTGGGTAAGGCATTAAAGAACAAGCGCTCTCAGGTCATTATTGCCACTAAGTTCAGCTCCGCTATGGGCAAAGGACCCAACGAACGGGGCGGCTCACGGTACTACATTCTAAGAGCAGTAGAGGCCAGTTTAAGACGTCTCCAAACAGACTATATTGACCTTTATTATTTGCACTCGCCAGATCCATCCACACCGATTGAAGAGACCTTACGGGCTCTAGACGACCTTGTTCGGGCGGGCAAGGTGCGCTACATCGGTTGTAGCAATATCACTGCTTGGCAGCTATGTGAGGCACTATGGACATCCAAAACTAATGGCTTAGCGTCCTTTATAGTGGTGCAGTCACGATATAACATACTGGAACGACAAATTGAGTCGGAGCTATATCCCTGTTGTCAGGCTTATAATGTTGGGGTGGTACCCTGGGGTCCGCTGTCTGGTGGCTTCCTCACTGGTAGATACCAGAGAGGAGAAGAGACGCCATCCGACGCTTTCGTTAAGATGAGGATGTATGACTACATTAAGACTGAGGCGAACTGGAAAAAGCTGGATGGTCTGAAACAATTTGCTGCCCAGCGCGGTCACACTGTGGCGGAGTTAGCAATTTCCTGGCTACTGGCACGGGAGCGTATTTGTTCGATTATCGCTGGTGCCAGAAAGATAGAGCAGGTTTCAGAGAATGTGGTAGCTGCAGAATGGAAGTTAACAGCCGACGAGCTTACCCAGATAGAAAAGATTTGCTCAGCATAAGTCCTTTTTGAATACAAAATGGGCATTTCTGGATTCGAACCAGGCGAAACGACGACTAATGGAGTGAGCTAGCAGATGGATATCTGAAAGGCTCTGAAACTCCGTGTAATCAAAATCTAGGGTCATTATAGTGTAATCATATATTATAAAAAAAGGGGGAGGGAGGGATTTATGGCTCCTTTCTGATTATCCTTTTATTAAAAGTCATAAGATGTCATTCAAAAAGAGTAACACCCACCGCAGTTTAATATTAACAGTTTATTGTCTGATACCCTATAACCTGAGTGGGAGTGACCGGCAAAGTCTTAAGTTAGCGTGGTTTTCAGTAAAAGATTTTTGGGTACAACCAGTCTAGTAATGGAACAAGAACGCTCTCCTGAAGCTATAATAATAGATGCCAGCATATGTTGGGAAGTTCCAATCCATTTACCAACTGGAGGTTAGAGTGAGTAAGCAAAAAAGACCAAAGGCATGCTCAGTCCATATTATGTTTTGGATATGACCGATAAGAGGAGGCTTTTCTGTGGGCAGCTTCTCGGAACTCTGGAACTTCCTCCTTTCGTCGCACGGTGGTACCCTTATTTTATCGTTGGCCTGTAGCTACTACCACCCACTCGCCTTTACTGGTCTCTAGCCTGGTGCTAACCTCCTTGCTCCAGACTCTTATAGCTTGCCAATCACGACAGTCGTGTCGCCCTTCGACTGGAGCACCTCTTTCGCTCATAAAGCGACGTATACCCGCTGCCCCTTCTTCCGTGTACTTATTGTAATCCAGCACACCGGTAAAGACGCCAATGCTCACTGGCTTAAGGTCAGGGAATTGCTCCAGCAGGGGACTTACATAATGGGTCATTACTCTACCAAGTCCATCTTCGGGTGTACGTTTCAGTGTCGCTAGGCACGTAAAAAACATAGCTATAGGTCGCTGGCTGAGAGCCTGCTTATGCCGACTTAAAAAGTCTACCGCATCCTCAGTCCAATTCTCTATCTTAACTGGGGACCCTACTACTACCGCCTGATAGCTGTTTACATCAGTAACTTCGGTTACACGATGTACTTCAACCACATTTCCCTCTTCGATCAGTTCCTTGCCCACGAATTCGGCAATTTCAGCGGTTGAGCCATGTATGGTATCGTAGGCAACCAGAATTCGTTTTGCCATTGTCTTTATTCCTCCTATTTTTTATTGAGTTAGACAGCAGTAGCTATCTTATATCAATTAATCCCTGGCGGTACGTAGTCAACACTACTACGTGCCACCGTTATTCTCTTCCTTATCAACAGAATGGATATTACTAGTACAGTGAGTGCAGCGCCACCAACAGATGTTATCCACCCAATATTAGTTCCCACTTCCCCTGGGAAAGCGATTAGGAATCCACTAAGGACAAGGAGTAGACGTGACCACAAGTCTAGCCTGCCTACCTTGATCAGATAACCTTCCAGCCCGGCGGCAAGAATACCTATCCCCACCAAGCACAGGGCAAAGAGATAAAGTGTTTCCGAAATGGGTCCTTCTAGAATTAAAGCAGGATTAAATACGAAGAAGAATGGGATAAAGTAAAGCACTACCGCTAGGCGCATAGCGGTGAAGCCCGTCTTATAAGGGGAGGAACCGGCAATACCTGAAGCAACGAAAGCAGCTACAGCAATTGGGGGGGTTATAGTCCACATTAACAGATAGTAGATAACGAAAAGATGAAGAGCCAGTATGTTCATTCCGGTAGCAGTGACGAGGGCCGGTATGGCAGTTGCTGCCAGCACCACGTAGGGAATCATAACCATACCTACCATTCCGAAAACGTAACAAATCACCACCGTTACCAGGAGCACGTAGGTTATATTAACACCACCAAGGATCATAATCTGCGCGGTAAAGGAAGTTAACGAGCCAGTTATCTGGAGACCCACCATGATAAGGCCAATCGGCATCAAGATGGCAATCATATACATTACTAGATTGCCTATGGCGACTATAGTTTTGATGATTCTCGTGGGGGTCATCCAGGTTTCTCGCTTTTGGAAGGAAAAGACAACCAGTAATCCGGCAGCATAGATGGGAGCTTTTACATCCCATCTCATATAGATCAGCCCAAACACCAGGAAGGCGAGKACAAAAAKATAGGGCCAACCTTGTAAAAGTGTTTTCCRGAAGGAGGGCAACTCTTCCCGGGGTATACCCTTTAGTCCAACCCTGGCGGCATAGGCGTCAACCTGYACTARKAGYCCRTAATAATAAAGGAGAGCYGGTATWAYCGCAGCCATCATTATTACGGAATAKGGTATCTCTGTTAGTACCACCATTATGAAGATTATTATCCCCATCACTGGCGGCATGATAGAGCCACCRCTGGAGGCGACGGCTTCTATTGCCCCGGCGTAGTGGGGTGGATATCCTATTCGCTTCATWGTCGGKATKGTAATAGAGCCGGTAGTAAYTATATTAGGTACTACCGTCCCGCTCAGGCTACCGAAGAGACCGCTAGATACCACGGCTACCTTAGCCGGACCTCCTCTGAAACGACCCAGAAGGGCCAGAGAAATGTTAAGAAAGAATGTCCCGGCCCCAGAAGCCATCAGTACCCCGGCGAAAATCAGGAAACCGATAAGAATTCCACCAGTAACCTGGGCTGGCATACCAAGCAGTCCCAGCCCGCCGTAGGCATAGGTGCCTATTATGGTGGGGAAAGGGAAACTGAACCCGTAGAGTATACCGGGCATGTGTGACGCAGTGAGGGAATAAATCCCGAATAGCAGACATAAACTAACCAGAGGCCATCCGGTAATCCTTCTACTTGCCTCCAGTGCTATCACAGCTACAGCAGTGGCTAAAACAAGGTCATGGGTGGTTTGTGGTGGTACCCAGCCCATAAGCGTTATAGAATATGCATTGGCAACGAAATAAGCGAAGATGCCAAAGACCAGCCCGGCTAGAGCGAGGTCATACCAAGGGATTCTGTTCCGGTCTTTGGCTCGTGCTGGCGTTACCAGAAAGACACAGGTAGCGAAACAAACGTAGAGAAGATAGTAATATCTGGTTGGTTCTAATACCCATCCCTTGATAGACCAGCCAAAAATGTAAAGGATAAAAAGGGAAAGGCCGGCGGTGACTAAACAAACGACAATTACTTTCAGTGGTTTAGGTAGAATCTCATACCGGTTCCTGCCAACCGTTGCCATTTCACCTTTGGTTTCAGACGAGCCTCTAGCCATAGCCGTCTCCTTGGTAATATTTATCGCGCTGAGGTACTACCCTGTTTCGTCGCACAATAGGATTATCCGATACCAGGCGGAGCCGCTCGTGTTCTCTCTGCACATCCGGATATTGGGGAGGGCCTTTCGCAGGCCCTCCCCATCCATTAAACCATCAGCTTTGATGTTACTCAAGTTTAATCTAAGCCTAGGAAATACTGGAACGGAGGTAGTCCGGTCGATGCGCTCTGTTCTGCCCAGAAACTTACCCAATCCTCATTCGCAGGGTCAACAGCGATCCCCTGTTCATCAGCCATATCAACGGCCGTTTCCCATGCCTCCGACCAGTTGGTAAATAGGTCGATGTTCTGCTGCCGTCGGGCTTCATGGGCTGGAGTCCACTCCCCCTGTTCCTCTAGATATTTTACCGCTCCATCATGCAGTGGCACGAAATCAGTTTCTGCCAACTCCATGAGGTATTCACGGGTCATTTGTTTGGCCCACGGATGAGCATCTTTATATAGATCATGATTTTCATCCAGCCACTTGACTACATTATAAACAAGGTCTGTGTCAGTATCCGATCGAGTTACATATGCGGCTACGGAGGTTAGCATCCACTTGTCTAATGACGAAGGCGTCCCAGCAATGCATGGTCCAAATAGGTAACCAGGACGTACCTCAAGGTACCTTTCTGCCCCCTCACGATCAGTTTCTGAGTTAAGTTCCAGCCACTTTATTCCGTTTGGGGCAGCCTCAGCTTCAAACCATACCGGGTTATTAGGAAACGCGAAAACTGTATCCGCCCTTCCTTCCATTATCAAAGTCTGGGAAGCTTGGATGCCGGAAACAGGAACCCATTCCACCTCGTCCTCACTGACGTTACCCCAGGCTAGCAGAGCCTTCATGCTGGTTTTTGTCGGGTCCCAGACAAAAAAGGCGACTTTCTTCCCTTTCAGGTCGTAGGGGGTGTTAACTTCGGAATCTCCCCTTACCACATAACCTGAATTAGCCACGCCGACCGGCCAAATTATTCTTTGTGGCCAGGGTCCCTCATCCCGACGTCCAAAGCCTTCTCCCTCGGCTCGTATCAGTGAATCGGGGAACCTCTCGGGAGTAGTAAAGAATAGGCCCTCTTTCATATGTCTGTATCTCTCCCGCTGGTTTTCCACAGACACCTGTCTGATAGTCATCCCGGTTTCCTTTTGCAGTTGTGCCGTCCAGGCAACGGTGGCACCGTAGGCTGAGCCTGTCGGGCCTATGGATAATATATTCATCTTATCCGGCCATTCCCAAACCTCTTCTGGTGGTGGCGGTGGTGGTGGTGGTTCTTCTTCCTCTTCTACTGGTGGTGGCGGTGGCGGTGGCGGTTCTTCTTCTTCAGCACAGCCGGTGAAGACTAACGCCCCTACTATCACCATCAAGATAATCCCAGTCATCAGTTTGATAAAGTGTCTTTTCATTACAATACCCTCCTTAAGTATATTTGCTAGTTTTGGCATCTCTTCATTTGCCACTGTTTAACATCGCATCACCTCCTAAGATTTGGAGTTTACACTTTTCCACCCACCACATCAAGTCGTATTTCATAATTCACCGCTAATGGCTACTTTGACCTGCCCCGAATAATTGTACACATTATAAGGTAGAGTTACCTGAATATTCAATGATTGTTTAGCCTCATACTTTATTTGTCCCCATAGCCTGGAACAAATCCATTTTCATTTCAGCCAGATTCTCATCGATACCGGCCTTTTTTAACCTCTCATAAAACTCCGGCCTTTCAGTCTTGATTCGTTCCATGTTTCTAGCCACCAGGATTGCTGGAAGTCCTACCTGGTCTTGGGCAAGGCGGTAGAGATAATCTACCTCTTCGTTGGAACATATTCCGTTAAGAGAATAAAACCTGCCCGCCATTTTGAGGTAATCGGGGATATTGGTCTCAAAGGATTTCTGCCACCATTCTATATACTCCGGGTAACCCTTCTGGCCATTAAGCTCCTTAAAGGTGGCTTTAGCTCCCTGATAGCCACAGGCAATGGCGCCTGGGTTGGTGACCTCAATTAAAGCTGCGGCATCACCGATAACCAGCACGTTACCGGCTGCTGGTTCCATAATAGGGGTGCGAACAGTGCCCATAGCGGTAGCTATCTTTTTGACTATTCGGGCATTGCGGAACCATGGTTCATAGAAGGGAAGCTTCATAAACTTGTCGATAACCTCACTCCGTCCTCCAGTAACACCCAGTGTGTTTCTGTCCCCTGCCAACATGAACATCCAGAAATTGGGGCGGCTGAGGTCGGGAACGGTGAACTGCAGCCAAGAATTAAGGCGGTACTCGGTCTCCACCCCTTCCAGAACATAGCCAACAATACCGCCCTCAGAATCCACTGAACCAAGGGCTTTTCGCTTTTCATTCAAGCCCAGGCTGTCCACAATCCTCGAACTATTCCCATCGGCAGCAATGACTCTTCTCGCTTCTAGGGTTTGTTCGCCTGATTTTGTTCTCACTTGTACCTTAACTCCGTCCGGGGTGTTCTCTGCCCCCAGAGCCGCAGTTTCAGTCAAGACCTCGGCCCCAGTCTTTTCGACTTCGGAGAGGAGCCCAGCCAGAAGTGTCTCCTTTTCCCAGAAAAAACCAAAGAGCGTACCCTCCTTTTCCCGGTGTATCCGATACCCACTCGGGGAGAAGTGAATCCATCTCATGTAAGGCCTCAAGGGACCGTTATAGGCAATGGAGAAGCCTAGCGAGAGGAAGTGAACCCTGGTTTCATCGGTACCGACCTCTAAACTAATTGGTTCAAGGTACCCATATTTCTTTAGTGGCTCACCACTGACACTGAAGTTGATGCTTGTCCATTGACCACAGAGACGATTTATTTCGCTGATATTCTTTTTCCGTTCAATTAGGAGGACCTTTAAACCGTCCTCAGCCGCTGTCTTGGCTGCCATCAGACCCGCTGGCCCAGCTCCAGCAACAATTACATCGTATTTCACAATTCTTCCCTCCTTGTGCCCTTTAAAACTAGACTTATTCTGGGGTGCAATTGAATTCATTGGTGTGACATGTAGCTCACCTTTTGACTTTCTTCCCCAAAACTACAGGTGCATACCTCAGGATAAGGTTATTAATACAACCCCAGGGCTTATCACCCCTTAAGCAATACCCATCCTGTGTTTAACCTAGCTTCTCCTTCATTCGCTTAATTGCTTCCCTTTCCCAATCGGGGGGCTCAGACCTTGGTGGCCATGTATCGTGTCTTTCTGGTACCTTAATCAGGGCATCAATCATCACCTGCTCACCAGCGATTTCCAGCTGACCGCGAACGGTTACCGGATCCAGCCCTAAGCCTTTCTCAACAACTATTGTGTCTGAGACAGGCTGCACGCGTAAAGCTAGTGCCCATAATACATCAACACCATCGTAGGGGTCAATATCAGGTCCAACTACTATTATGAATTTAGCGGCGAGTCCCCACATGCCGTCAGCTGCGAGTGCCATGGCCACTTTCTTACCATAATGAGGGTAAGGTTTGGCAGCACCATCAATATCTAATTGAACAACCATTAGCGAACCCGCTATCATGACTACGTCTTTTACTTTAAACCCCACGTCTCGCAGATAGGCTACTGCCTCTGCCTCTGTATTTAAAATGGCCAGTCCAGTATGTGTCCCTTCATGGCCATGAAGACCGCTGGAGGAAAAGGTAGTAGCCGTCCACCAGGGCTCCTTGCGATGTGTTATGCATTTTACTCTAAATACCGGCCAGGTCATTCCACCTAACATAATGCCGGCGAAGAAATCCTCTCCATAAGGTGGCGTTACTATATCCTCAGGAAGGAATTCGCCTTCTATAACCCATTCAGCATGGGCCGGAACCATTAAGCCAGGTATCGTTTCTGACTCAACGACCTCTAAGGGATTCCCTCTAAAGCCTCCTAGAATCTCATACTCATCGCCAGTTTCAGGCCATAGTAATTTCCTGTATGATGCCACTTGATGGATGTCCCCTGGAAGACCAAAAGTATAGATGCATGGCATTGGCTTATTCTTGAGTCTGTAATTGTAATAGTAGTATCGCCCGGTATTACTTGCCATGTGACTATACATCGGCGTTCCCATGGTGGCTATCATCTGCTTCTTTACTTTTTCCTCCGGGTAGGGGTCATTTGGATTACCATCTTTCCAGTCGAACTGACCAGCTCTCAGCTTACCCAGATTATGACTCTTTGTCTCGGGGTCATAGGTGATAATTATACCGTTACACCCGCTCCACAGAAACTGATTGAACTCAACCCAGCATCGGGGTATGTCTTTCATTAAGTCAACCTGTTCCTCAGGTATTATGACCTGCTTACACAGTGCTTCTCCCTTGGAGACTTTTACTGGCTTAATTTTATTCTTCAGGACATCGCCATACTTTCTGCAAAGTTCGTCTTTATCCTTGAATCCCATTGACCGTAGTGTTCTTTCCCGAGTAGCCCAGGGATTGACAATCACTGGTATATCCGGTCGGTTATTGACTGGGTTCTCGATAATGCCCATTGGCTT
The DNA here is from genome assembly GCA_011192075.1 of Dehalococcoidia bacterium. GTDB lineage: Bacteria > Chloroflexota > Dehalococcoidia > Dehalococcoidales > S120 > S120. Next base: position 10,466 of record DUER01000163.1, read on the forward strand.
CCCGGGCAAAGAATGAAAGTATCTACAAAGAGCCCTTAACTCGGTCTCAGGTATCTTCCCCGGTATGCCGTGTTCTTGGTCGACAATGTTATTGTAGTCCCCACATTTTATTGGCGTCTTTAGTCTTATCACGTTGCCCAGTTTCTCTTCGTCAGCAAACCACTCACGAAAAGTTTTATACGGATATGGCATTTTAACCTCCTTTTAGTATTTACAATTATACTGTTCTAAGACATACATAGCTACTCACCCATTTACTTCACAAGCTATTACCTCCTTATCCTTAAGCACAGTGGTTCCTATTTCCCAAAAACATCGGAAGCGTCTAGTCCCTGTCTATCGAAGCTCTTATCAATCCCCGTCTTTTTTAATTTCTGATAAAGCTCTAGTCTTTCATCCTTGATTCGTTCTAGATTTTGAGCAACTAAGACTGGTGGCAGTCCTGTTTGTCCCTGGAGAATGCTATAGAGATAATCCACCTCGTCATCAGAACATACTGCATTCAGGGTCATATACCTGGCCGCTGCTTTTTTAAAAATTGGGACAAGACCCTCAAAGGACTTCTGGTACCAGTCTGTATATTCCAGGTAGCCCTTTTGGCCGTTAAGCTCCTTTAGGGTAGCTTTGGCTGCCTGATATCCAGAGGCAATGGCACCCGGGTTGGTAGCCTCAATCCCAGTGGCATCGCTGATAATCAGCACATTGCCGACTAACGGTTCCATTATTGGGGAGCGCCTAACATGCTCAGCATTACCAGCAGTACCCACCTTCTTCACTACCCGGGCATTACGGAACCAGGGAGCAAAAGCAGGAAGCTTCATGAATTTATCTATGGCCTCGACAGGCGAGATATCACCAAGCTCAGCGGTACCCACTCGGTTTGTATCCCCTGGCTGCATAATTATATTAATACTACCGGCGGGGTTGAGGCTAGGAACGGTGCACTGTATCCAAGAATTGAGACGCAGCTCAGTCTCTATCCCTTCCAGCACCAAGCCAAAAGCTCTCGTCCTTCGACCACTAGTTGTCGGCCGGTCTTTGTTCAAACCCAGGCTGTCCACCATCTTCGAACCCCAGCCATCAGCCGCAATAGCCTTGCTCGCCTCCAGGGTTTGTTCACCTGACTTTGTTCTCACTGACACCTTGACCCGATCCGGGGTGTTCTCTGCCCCCAGAACTAGAGTTTCGGTCAATATCTCGACCCCGGCCTTTTCAGCTTCAGAGAGAATTCCGGCTAAAAGTGCCTCCTTGGACCAGTTAAATCCAAAAAACCTGTCCTCTTTCTCTCTCCTTATCTGATAGCCACTCGGGGAGATACAGACCCATCTGAGGTAAGGTCTCAACGGACCGTTATAGTCAATTGAAAAGCCCGGCTCGGGAAAGTGAACCCTGATTTTATCGGTACTTATCTCTAAACTAATTGGTTCAAGGTATCCGTATTTTTTTATTGGCTCACCGAGGACGCTGAAGCTAATGGATGCAAATTGAGCACACTGCCGTTCGATCTGAGGAATCACCTTCTTCCGCTCAACTAGGAGAACCTTCAAACCGTCCTCAGCTGCTGTCTTAGCTGCCATCAGACCCGCAGGCCCAGCACCAACTACGATTACATCATATTTCATTTCTCATCCCCTTACTGTTTTTAATGTCAATTCATGTGTTGGGACTTTAAT
>DUER01000164.1 GCA_011192075.1 Dehalococcoidia bacterium
CAAGTTCTGGCTCAACAATAGTCCCAACGTTACAAGCATTTTCAGAATTATATTTAGATTATCTGGCCAGACAGAAAAGCAAGGAAGAACAGCAAAAGATAGAAATGACGAAGAAAGCTCAAAGGAGATAAGCAATGACCAAGGAGAAGAAAACCTAAAGGAGGTAGAAAATGAAACAAAAATCCCTAAGACAATTAGCTAGGGAATTAGGAGTCTCCGCTAGTTACCTTTCTCAGATTAGGCATGGGAAAAGACCAGCAAGTGATAAATTGTTAAGCAATTCCTTGACTAGATTCGGGACTTCAAATCCGTCGGGGGGCATTAATAGTGTCTTCGGTGGGTTCGACTCCCATGCGCTCCCGCCACTTCTGCTTAACTTTTATCATAGCACTCTCCTTTATTTTGTAATATGGAAACCATCTTCCATCCATCCAGTAATGCCTACCGATATATGATAGACTTCCTTAAAACCTAGTTCTACCATCACATTTAGGGCTCCTCTGCTTCTATTGCCACTCCTACAATAAATAAGATATGTTTTATCTCTATCAAGGTTGCCAATCTCACTTTCAAAAGTTGCAGAATGGTAATCTATGTTAACCGCATTTTCTATGTGTCCATCCGCAAACTCTTCTGGGGTTCTTACATCAATGATAACAAAGTCTGGATTACCCCGATTTTCGTCTATTATGTCAGACGCTTCCTGTGGAGTAATATCTTCAATAATTTGGGTTGGTGTTTCCTGAACTGGGGGTTCAGTTACTTGTCCAGTGCAACCAGCTGTTGATACAGACACAATAATCAGTGCTACCGAGAGCATCAGCATCGGTAAACTCTTCCCTTTCATTTCTTATCTCCTTTCGGTTTTCTTCTCCGTTAATAGTCAAAACTAAGCACTATTCAGTCACTCCCTCGCCATCCCAGTTTTACCCTTATATCTTAGTAGAAGTAAGCTAAGAATAACAGCTACGGTACAAATCCCTATACCAACTAAGAAAGCTATCCTGTAGCTCTCAGTTATATCAAAGATAGTTCCACTTACAGGTGACCCTAAACCTTCTCCTAGTGTGATAAAAACTGCGAGCGCCCCAATTATTACACCTAGGGACACCAAGCCAAATAATTCTGCTGATATGACCGGGAGTAGTATAGTAAAGCCCCCATTGGCAAGACCAAATACCACAGCGAATACATAGAACATCCAGATTTCTTTGGCAAATAGAAGCCATATTAGAGCCAATATTATCAGGCTAAGGCAAACAGTTAATGCTGGCCTACCTCCTATCCTATCAGAGAGAAAGCCTGTAACAAGTTGTCCGATAATAGTAATTCCAGAAATGAAAGATAATATACCCGCCGCTGTTACTGCTGGAATCTCAATGTCAGTTGCATGAGCGACAATATGCATCCTTACCGTTGTTAGGCAGAAAGGCCCGCAGGTTAGTATTAAACCGAAAAGCCAGAACCATCTGGTTCTGATTGCCTGTCTAAAAGAAAACCCTTCCGTGGCTGAACTCTGGGATTGCTTATCTTCTATGATTTTATCTCCTCCGTATGGCTTAAGACCTACTCGCTGGGGACTATGTTTTAAAAATTGAGCCATGGGGATAATGATTATGATGGCTAATAAACCCAGAATTCTACAAGACCACCGCCAATCATAGGCAGATATGAGCCATTGAGTTAAGAGTGGAGTAACTATGCCTCCTAAGCCGAAACCAGCCATAGTAATTCCCATGGCTATTCCCTGACTCTTTGTAAACCACCTGGGTACTAGGGGCATAATCGGGAGGATTATAAAGGTGGTGCCAACCCCCAAAAGAGTTCCCAAAATTAAATATACATGCCACAGTGTGGTAATTTGTGACAGTAGCAAGAATGCTGCTCCACATAATAGACCACCAATTGTAATTATGGGTCGGGGACCAAATCTATCACTTAATCTTCCGCTAAGAATACCAAGACTTCCGCCTACTATTACAGCACTGGAAACAGCCCATAATAGGGTTCCTCTCCCCCAAGCGAACTCCTCTGTTATAGGCTTTAATAATATGCCGAAGGGAATAGTTATAAATCCAAGTGCGGCTACGATAACAAAGCAGATAATAACTGTCACCCAGGCGTAATGTATATGTTTCAAGTTCATTAGCTTCAATCCTCAAATAGAAGATTTATTTCCCACCCGCCGAATATACTCAGGTAATCCGTCGGGGGCATTAATAATGTCTTCGGTGGGCTCGACTCCCATGCGCTCCCGTCGCTCACTACCTCAAGACCCGTTCATCACCAATACGACGGGTAATGCCCTTTTCATCCAGGTACTCCAGGAGGGCCTGGGCATACCTGCGGCTGGTGGTAAACATGTCCCTTACCTCAGCTAGGGTCACTCTGTCCTGTTCCTTTATATGGGCGGTGATTCTCCTCACCATTTCATCATAGGCAGAAGCGGCAAAGACTACACTATCGCTTATCTTCACCACCCGGCGTTGCTCAACAAGCAGATTGAGTAAATCAGGCTCAGGTATGAGGTCACTGGGCGGAGCATAGGGATTTTGAGCCAGAGAGTGCAGGAAGGCATCGAGCTTGGCCCGCTGCTCTTGAGTAAGGTGAATCTGGTAAGGAGGGAGGCGAACGACTGTCCCTTCTTCAACTAGAACACCTTCTTGGAAAAGGCTCTGCAAGGTACTGGCGGAGTATTGTGTGGTTAGCTTTAACTTGCTGGCCAGTTCCGCCTTAGGCATACCTAGTCGGACAGGAAACCTACGATGATAATCCTGCACTATGGCTGCTACCTTTTCCACTAGGCGCTCCCACCCAGGTCTGGTAAAGAAAAGACGGTATTCTCCTTGGCCTATACCTACTACCTTTTTCTGCTGTATAAGGTCCTTTATCGCAGGTTGAGCCTCGCTGGAAGGTATATCGCATCGGGCTAAAAGGGCTGCTTGCTCTAGTGGCTGTTTCGCTTCCAGTGTCACCATTATGACCTCTTGTGCGGTGCCCTTTTCTTTGGCCTCTAGGCTTTGAATGACAGCCGGGCGAAAGCGACGATACCGACTGGCGTGGGGATCAATAATAGCGCCACCGCCTAAGGTCTCTGCAGGCGAACGGATAATGAAACGCTCGCCCTTGACCGCAGCCACAGGTCCAGCCAGTGTCAATTGAGCCCAAGCGGTATCCCCGGGCTCAAGTTTCTCTTTCTCCAGCAAACGGACTTTTGCCATCATCTCAGCGGCTCCGATATGAAAACTAACCGTGGCATTATGCCGCAGGGGGCGGTGAAGATATGGAAGCAAGTGAAGCTTAGCATCTAACATGGTGGTGCGTAGTAACCAGCCGGGATTGGTGAGCACGTCTCCACGCTTCAATTGTGAAGTGGCAACGCCGACCAGATTGGCTGCCACCCGACTCCCGGGGTGAGCAGTATCGATGCGAGCTTTATGCGTCTGCAGCTCCCGCAAGCGCAACTTTAGCCCCGGGGGAATAACCTCTACTTCCTGTCCCCGCGACAGCGAGCCATCGAGCAAAGTGCCCGTAACCACCGTCCCTGAGCCAGACATAGTAAAAATCCGGTCAATTAGAAGCCTCGGTCTGCCGATATCCTTTCTGGACTCGGTAGAGTTTAGAAGCTGGTCAATAGTGGAAATTAGCTCAGGTAAGCCCTCCCCAGTCAGCGTCGAGACGGTAACAACAGGTGCCTCACGCAAGGTAGTTGGCCCTATTACCTCCTCTACCTCCAGCGTGACCAAGCTCAGCCACTCCTCGTCCACCAGGTCCTTCTTGGTGATGACCACGATGCCTCTTTTTATCTCAAGCAGGTCCAGTATGGCTAGATGTTCTCTGGTTTGAGGCATCACCCCCTCATTAGCAGCTACGATGAGTAAAGCCAAGTCGATTCCACCCACACCAGCCAGCATATTCTTGACAAAGTGCTCGTGCCCCGGCACATCGACAATACCTACTTCCCGCCCGCTGGGCAGCTTTAGCCAAGCGAAGCCAAGGTCAATGGTCATGGCTCGCTCCTTTTCCTCACGCAGTCGGTCGGGGTCTATCCCGGTGAGGGCATGCACCAGAACCGACTTACCGTGGTCTACGTGACCGGCGGTGCCGAGCACAAACATTGTATCCTCCTCGCTACTCTCCTAAAATAACTACAAGATGCTGACGCAGAAGTGAGACACAAATCTTAATAAGGATGCCCTAAATCAGCAATTACACTACAAAGTGACTCGAGCACAGTCTCATCTTCTTCAGGAAGGACGGAGCGTGGGTCGAGGAGTAAGAGATTATCACTGATGCGCCCCACAATTGGAGGTTCCTGGCACCGCAGTCTTTGAGCTATTGCTTGAGCCAGGTCTTTGTTTTTTCTCTTACCCTGTCCACCAAGGGCTAGGAGTCTGGTGGGCAGGGTACCTCCGGGTAGGCTACCGCCTCCTATCATGGACTCTCCTTCTATTATCCGAGCTGAGCTAGCTAGAGCCTGAGCGTAGAGCCTGGCTCGCTTTTCGATTTCCTCCAGGGGTGTCGAGAGCATACGCCACACAGGGACCTTGATTACTGCTTCGTTCTCTAAGTAATGAATCAATGTAGCTGACAGGCCGGCTAGTCTTATCTTGTCAATTCGCACCGCCCGAACCAGTGGATGTCTCTTTAATTTATCAATAATATGCTTCTTACCTACGATAATCCCGGCTTGAGGACCTCCAAGGAGCTTATCACCGGAAAATAAAGCCAGTTCGACGCCGAGGGCGATGCTTTGCTGAACCATAGGTTCAGGATCAAGGCCAAACTTGGTGGTGTCCAGCAAACAGCCACTACCCAGGTCATCGAATACAGGAAGGTGGTAACGGTGGCCTAGCGCCACCAGCTCCTCAAGGGTAACACTATAAGTGAATCCCAGTAGCTTGAAGTTACTAGAATGGACTCGTATTAGTGCTGCTGTCCTTGGGTTAATCGCCTGTTCGTAATCAGCTAAGTAGGTACAATTAGTGGTTCCTACTTCAACCAGCTTGGCTCCACTCTGGCGCATTACCTCAGGGATACGAAAACCGCCGCCGATTTCTACCGCCTGACCCCGAGAGACTATGACCTCCTTCTTCCTAGCCAGGGCGGTAAGGGCTAGTAGCACTGCCGAGGCATTGTTGTTTACCACTAGTGCTGCCTCAGCCCCGGTTAGCTGGCATAAAATGTGCTCGATATGGCTGTGTCGAGAACCCCTTGTTCCACTATCAAGGTCGAACTCCAGGTTACAGTATCCCTTGGCAGTGGCATCCATAGCTACTATTGCCTCCTGGCTGAGCGGCGCTCGACCCAGGTTGGTGTGTAGTATTACCCCGGTGGCATTGATTACCGGGCGCAGGCTAGGGTGTGATAAAGCCCATGCCTGGGCGCAAACAGACTCTACTATCTCATCGAGGGAAGGGCATGGCTTCCCTGAAGCGATAGATAGCCGCTCCCGTTCCAGGCATTGGCGAATCAGGTCCACAACCAGTACCCGTGGGTAGCTCTCTTGAAGCTGCTTAATCCGCTCCTCAGAGAGCAACCTGTCCACGCTGGGAAGACGCTGAAATTCACTTTCCATCTTCCGCACATTATAGCATATTCAGTTCCACTTTTACCCTTAATCATTCCCAGCGTGGCAGATTCGGCATCAAGGTTGCTCTTTCTATTCACCCTCTGCTAAAATCCCAGTATAGTCATTGAGGGAGGAGCTAAGTGGATAAAAGGATGTCTCCCCGCCTAACTCAAAGTGTTCGTGGCGCCGGTTGAGCTTCTAAGTTAGGTCCGGGTGACCTACACAAAGCCTTATGTGGCTTGCCCTTAATTTCCGACCCGAACGTGATTCGAGGTATGGCAAGCCTGGACGATGCTGGTGTCTATAAGTTAACCGAGGATATGGCTATCATCCAGACCATCGATTTCTTCACCCCTATAGTCGATGAGCCCTACGCTTTCGGCCAGATTGCCGCCGCCAATGCGTTGAGTGATGTCTATGCTATGGGTGGTAAGCCGCTTACGGCCATGAATGTAGTTTGTTTTCCAGCAAAGTCTCTGGATATTTCGGTCTTAGAAGATATCCTCAGGGGTGGGCTGGATAAGATGCGTGAGGCGGGAGTGACTCTAGTCGGCGGGCATAGTATAGACGATACCGAGTTAAAGTATGGTCTTTCTGTCACCGGCACTGTGCACCCGAAACGATTGGTAACTAACTCAGGAGCTAAGGTAGGGGATAAACTAGTGCTCACCAAACCCTTGGGAACTGGAATCATAAGTACAGCTCTAAAAGCAGGGATGGTTAACGAAGAGACGGCAGCCAAGGTTACCAAGTCCATGGCAACCTTAAATAACCAAGCCTCGGAGCTAATGCAGGAGGTCGGGGTTCATGCCTGTACCGATATTACCGGTTTCGGTCTCCTAGGTCATGCTTGCCAGATAGCTGAGAACAGCCAGGTTGGCATCAAGATTCACTTCGCTTCGGTTCCTTTCTTCCCCAAAGCAGAGGAGTTCGCCAAGATGGGACTCTGCCCGACTGGTTTGCACCGTAATAGAGAATTTTACTCCGAAATGGTCGAAATTGACCCGCAGGTGCCTGAGTATGTACAGGATGTCCTCTTTGATGCTCAGACCTCTGGTGGTTTGCTCATCTCCCTAGCTCCCAGAGCGGCGCAACGGCTGCGGGATAGGCTACATGAAGTAGGTGTGCCAGATGCTACTATTATTGGAGAGGTGACCAGCAGACCGACGCCAAGGGTTCTTGTAGAGTGAAGACACGGAGATTGGGATTAAAGCATAATCCAAACCAAAGCTGCTGGCAATACCATAAGCTATTCTTTCCTCAGAAATAGACGCCCCAGATGGCAAGTTAATCGTTTCCAGCTATTGACATTGCAGAGAGGAATGGTCTATCCTTTATAGTCAAATGTAGTCAAAATAGTTAGAAAAGGAGGTATACTGATGCAAGCATACTGTGTGAAATGCCGTGCCAAAAGGGAAATGAAGGATGCTAAGAGCATAACCATGAAAAATGGTAAGCCGGCAACTCAGGGTGTATGTCCCGTATGTGGGACTAAGATGTTCAGGATAGGAAAGAGTTAAAGCTGCTATCTTAGGTTTCAAGATTAGTGGAAAGGCTGGGGTATCTGTACTGGTTCCCCAGCCTTTCTATTAACCATTACACATTTGGGGTGGGGGAGGAGACAATAATAAAGACTATTAACATTCCCCTATTCTAAGGCTGATGGTTGAAATGCAGGTGGTGCAGTTGTAAGATTGTGTGGGGAAACAGTCTTTATAACAGAAGAATCGTCTGAGGGGGAGAAATGAAGGTATGTCGAGTAGCGGAGATGAGGAATCTGGACCGCAGGGCTACGGATGACTTCGGCATTACCCAGGAGATGCTAATGGAAAACGCCGGAGAGGCCGCCTATTTTGTCATTTTGATGGAATTTGGGGTGAGAGGTAAAAAATTCGTCATTTTCTGCGGCATGGGCAACAACGGAGGAGATGGATTTGTGGTCGCCAGAAAGATCCACTCAACTGGTGGCGAGGTGAGGGTCTTCTTCCTGGGCGAAAGAGATAAACTGGAGGGACCAGCCAAAAAGAACCTCGAGGTTATCTCCAAAATGCCAATAGAGGTCTACGACGTCAAGTCAATAGAGCAAACGAAAGAAGCTATTTTTGACTGTGATGCTATCGTTGATGCCATATTCGGTACCGGTCTCACCAGGGAAGTGGCGGGAATATATGAGGACGCAATTCAACTGATAAATGAAAGCAGAAAGAAAGTATTCAGTATTGATATTCCATCAGGGGTCAATGGTGATACGGCACAGGTGATGGGTTCAGCAGTAAGGAGCGACTATACTATAATCTGTGGACTTCCCAAAATAGGAAACATACTTTATCCGGGGTTTGACCTATGCGGCAAGCTCTACGTATCGCATATCTCCTTTCCACCCTCTCTTTATAACACAGATTCGATGAAGGTTCAGATAAATGACCTTGTGGAACTCCCTCAAAGGGACAGAGACACCCATAAAGGAAGGTACGGGAAGGCTCTCTTCATCGCTGGCTCTTCAAACTACCTGGGAGCACCTTACTTCTCTGCTCTCTCCTTCCTCAAAGCTGGCGGTGGGCTCTCCTACTTAGCTATACCTAAGTCAATCTCACCATTCTTGGCAAGTAAGGGAAGCGAGATTGTCTTTATCCCCCAGAGGGAGACGAGTTCGGGGAGCTTGGCTCGGGAAAGCCTGGAGGAGCTTGTGGAGTTCTCGAAGAGGGTGAATATGGTTGTTATAGGGCCTGGCCTTTCCCTGAACGAAGAGACGCAGGAGCTGGTCAGGGAGCTGGCCAGAAAAATCGAAACCCCGTTACTTATAGATGGCGACGGAATCACTGCTGTGGCTGGAGAGATAAAGCTCATTCGGGAAAGGAAGGCAGAGACGATTCTCACTCCTCATAGCGGTGAGATGTCCCGGCTTACCAAAATGGAAGTGGATGAAGTAAACAAAGATAAGATCAACGTGCTACAAAAAACGGCTGGTAAACTCAACGCTATCATTGTGCTAAAAGGAGCGCACTCGCTCATAGGTTACCCCGATGAGGCGGTGTACATCAATACTAGCGGAAATCCAGGAATGGCCACGGCTGGGAGTGGAGACGCGCTCACTGGTGCTATTGCCGCCATGTACGGACTGGGTTTACCCCTTAGAGATGCGGTGAGAATGGGCGTCTTTATGCACGGGCTTTCCGGAGACTTGGCCGCCAAGGAAAAGGGGGAGGACGGCGTAACGGCTCAGGACATTTTGGATTATTTGCCCAATGCCGTAAGATATTATCGTGAGAACTTCCAGCAGCTTTCAGAAAAATATTATGGGAGTATCCACACGGTGTAGAGGGAAGGTGAAAGCCTAGGTTCCAGAAAATCAGGCGATAGTTGAGAAAAAACCGTTAATCCTTAGATAGCTATTTTAAACCTAAGGAATTTTGGCCAGCCATTAAGAGGAATTGCTCCAAGTTTTTCTTGCTTTTGACTAAATCTTTCAAATTGTGAGATTCGATGCTTAAGGGTACATTTACACCATTTTGTGCCAGTAAACCAATTAGTTGGTGAAAGTCAATAGTTCCCTCGCCTATTACCTTGTGTTGGTCTCTTTTCCCATCGTTGTCGTGGATATGAATGATAAATATTTTGTCATTTAGGGTGGTAACGAACTCTTCTATAGCTTTAGCGCCAAGGAGGTTAGCATGTCCGACATCTAGAGTTGAACCTAAGTTCTCTCGGTCCACCGCTTGAATCATGGCGCGTGCCTCTTTGGGGTCAACACAAAACGATAGCCAAAACGGCGGCATGTTTTCGATGCCGATTCTTATTCCATACTCGGAGGCAGCCTCAGCAAGCTCACAGTGTCCTTCAATCGCCAAAGCATATGCCTCGTCGGGATACCTATAGCCGTATAAATCTTTCCACCCAGGATGGACAGTGAGCAGCTCTGCTCCCACATCATAAGTAAATTCTATAGCCTCCTTGATTTGACTCAGTGATTCTTTTCTAATCCTGCTATTTGTCCAAGCGACGTTTACCGCATTTGTCACGGAGTGAACGTAAACCAGCAAACCAAGTCTTTTGGCGAGAGTCCGTATTCGCTTTCTTCTATCCTTACTGACTTTTCCAACCCATTTTAGTGGAGCTTCATAACTCAATTGCACAAAGTCAAAGCCTTCCTTCGATGCAAACTCGATGAACCCTTCCAGGTCATACTCTGGCGTGAAAATGTAAGATGCACCTTCCTCGAACTTCACGTTAGAACCTCTTTAAAAATCATTGCCAAGCAGCCGATGTATCTTCTGGAGGGAAAATTATGAAGGCGATATTAATAGAATCGGTCTTAGCTCTCCACAGCCTGTTTGGGTATTATAGGTCAGAAAAGTAGCAAATGCAATGCCTTAACGGCTCTTCGTTGATATTCTACGATTTATAATCCTCCATCTTGAGTACAATTCACTCTGAACCTCCCCTCTCACACCCTGATGTAGCTAAAAGCAGTAATGTAACCAGAATGAGTCTACATAAGGCTAGTTCATGTGTTAGGATCTTAATTTAGTCCTATTTATGCGGTTGTCAATAGGTGTACTTTTGATGTTATAATTAGTAAGGATATAAGCCTTCGCCAGTTGACAGTCTACCAAGTAAATGGCAAAATAGGCTTTATGTTTAAACAAACCTTTGGTAACCTCTCGTGGTCATAAACCCGTACATCAAGATATCATCCGTTAAAGCACGTAAATAGGGGGTATAATTAAGATGTGAGGACGATTGTCCTTTAATAATTGCTTTTGAATATCTTCATAGGAGGTTTGAGATGGCTATAAAAGAGGAATTGGTGGGCATTGTAGGCTCGGAATATGTTTCTGATGAGCCTGAAACGCTTGAGAAATACGCAAAGGATTATAGTTTTGTTCAGCCCAGGATGCCGAGCTATATTGTCTCCCCCAAAAACACCGAGGAAATCCAGGGGGTAGCTAAATATGCCAACGAGCACATGATACCGGTAACGCCTCGCTCTTCTGGTATCAGTTTTTATGGAGCAGGGATACCCAGCCAGGGGGGGATTATACTTGACCTTGCCAGAATGAATAAAATCCTGGAAATCGATGGACGGAATAAAAAGGTGAAGGTAGAGCCTGGTGTTACCTGGGCTCAGGTACAGGATGAACTGGAAAAACAGGGTCTAATGGTGTGTAATCCCTTGTTACCTCACCCATCAAAGTCCGTCCTTACCAGTACCATGGAAAGGGAACCAATCCTCATCCCCAAGAGTGAATATAGTGAGGTCTTTCTTACTTGCGAGATGGTTTTGGCCAGTGGGGACTTGTTCTGGACAGGCACCGCCATGGGTAAGGGAATGAAGGGGCAGAATTTCCCCGATGCCCTGATTCCGAGCACGAGGCTGTTCTTGGGGGCTCAAGGGACACTGGGCATAGTGACCTGGGCCAACCTTAAGGCTGAGTGGCTTCCCACAATGGATAAGGTTTTCTTTATGCCATTTGAGCGGATTGAGGACGTTGCTGAGCCCATATATCGGATACAGAGACGCATGCTGGGCAATGAGTGCTTTGTCTTGAACGACTTCAATCTAGCCACTATTTTAGCCGAAAAATGGCCAGACGAATTTAAATCCCTGAGGGAGAGTCTGCCACCGTGGACGCTCATCCTCTGTTTATCCGGCTTACATAGACTTCCCAGAGAAAAGATAGAATATGAAGAAGAAGCCCTGATGGAGGTTGCCTCGGAACTCCACTTTGAACCATTGCCTACCGTAGCCGGCATCCCAGGACTGGAAGCAACTATATTGAAGATGCTGCGTAAACCGTGGTCGGCAGATGGCTACTGGAAATTTCGCTATAAGGGCTCATGCCACGATATCTTCTTCTACATCACGCTAGACAGGGTCTCTGAGTTCACCAAAGCTATGAATGAGATGGCAGCAAAATATGGATATTCAACTAAGGATATAGGCGTATATCTACAACCGATAGAACGAGCGCGGGTCTGTTTTTGCCAGTTTGGTTTCTACTGTAACCCCGAGGATACCAAAGAGGTAAGTCTAGTGCGTAACCTCTTCTTGGAAGCCAGCGAGCTGGCAATAAGTATGGGTGGACTTTTCACCACTCCCTATGGAGCTTGGGCAGATATGGTATATAGCCGGGCTGCTACATATACTGCGGTAATGAAGGTGGTGAAGAATGCACTCGACCCCAATAACATTTTGAACCCGGGCAA
>DUER01000165.1 GCA_011192075.1 Dehalococcoidia bacterium
AAAGCGGGCACCGTTTTGCTGGTGAATAATTTCGACGTGGTTCAGGTGTTTGACCATAGACCCCAAAAACGCAAGATCTAGTCAGAAAGATGGATAAGATAATCGTAACAATAAACGGTACCAAGGTGAGCGGTAGTGAAGGGATGACCATCCTGGATGCTGCCCGGGAAAACGGAATAGATATTCCTACACTGTGCTATAGACTAGAGTTGTCCCCTATTGGAGCTTGTCGTATTTGTGTAGTAGAGGTGGAAAGTTCAAGAACTCTGGTTGGCTCCTGCCATACTCCGATTACCCAAGGTATGGTTATCCATACCCACTCCCCCAAAGTTATAGAAACTCGCAAGGCGATAGTAGAACTTCTGTTGGCTAGTCACCCTGATTCCTGCCTGGTTTGTGACAAAGCTAACCTGTGTGAGCTGCGTATGATTGCTGCTGATCTGGAAGTAGGACTGCCTCGATTTAGACTACAGAAGAACTATTATCCAATAGAGGATGTAAGCCCCTATATTGTCCGTGATTTATCAAAGTGTGTCTTATGTCGGCGATGCGTAAGGGCTTGTAGTGAAATAGCCGAGCAAAATGTCTTCGGCATAGCTTACCGAGGTTTCGACTCTAAGGTTGTAGTCGATTTTGATCAGCCGATAGATCAGAATGTTTGCCAGGATTGCAATGTTTGTATCCCTTTTTGTCCAACGGGAGCACTGAGCAAACCGGGTAGGATAGGGAAAGAAAAGGAAGGAAAGCCTCTGATCATAACGGGTTGATTACCTGCTTACTTGCGTAAAAGGAAAGAGATGGGTAAAAGTAAGGAAAACCTACTAATACTGCTACAGGAGGCACAAAACAAATCCGGTTATTTATCTCAAGAACTGATGGTTGAGTTGGCTAAATCCCTTAATGTCTCCCTAAGTGACGTGTATGGTGTAGCCACCTTCTATTCTTTCCTCTCTGCTAAACCCCAGGCTAGGAACGTAATCAGGATCTGCAAGAGCGTGCCCTGCTACCTCAAAAATTCCCAGATGATAATTGAAACCGTAGGAAACAAGATCGGCATTAAACCCGGTGAGACCACTCCTGATGATAAATTCTCTTTCCAGTTAACCAACTGTATCGGTGCTTGTGATAAAGCTCCGGCAATGATGATTAACCACGAGGTTTATGGTGACCTAAATCCAAATAAAATAGCAAAAATTCTGAAATCATACCTATAGTTAAAACTCTAGCTACACTCCAACGAGGGCTGTCAAATGTCAGAGAAACGCATTGTGCTGAGAAATTGTGGGATTATCGATCCCGAGCGTATAACCACCTATTTGGACAGGAATGGTTTTAAGGCTTTGGAAAAAGCCTTTAGTGAGCTGACCTGTGAACAGGTAATAGAGGAAATAAAGGCATCGGGGCTACGTGGTCGTGGGGGAGCGGGGTTTCCATGTGGATTGAAATGGGACCTGTCTAGAAACGCTCAAGGGGACGAGAAATATGTCATCTGTAATGCCGATGAAGGAGAGGTAGGAACATTTAAGGATAGATATATTCTGGAAGGAGACCCCTTCACCCTAGTTGAAGCTATGGCTATAGCTGGCTATGCTATTGGGGCGAAGAGGGGCTATATCTACCTGCGTACTGAATATCACTACCTTCTTGGTTTGTTGAAGAATGCCATAAATCAAGCTAAAGAGAAGGGGTTTTTGGAGCACTTTGATATTGATACTCGTGAGGGTGCTGGTGCCTATATATGTGGCGAGGAATCAGCGTTAATGGATTCCATAGAGGGTAAAAGGGGGGAAGTTCGCTATAGACCTCCATTTCCACCATCAAGAGGTTTATGGGGAAAACCAACCATTATTAACAATGTAGAAACCCTGATGAATATACCTCAAATCATCGTTAACGGTGCCCACTGGTTCAGTAAATTGGGAACAGAACAGAGCAAGGGTACAAAGGTCTTTTCGGTAAGTGGGGATGTGAAAAGCCCCGGCGTATATGAATTGGTACTAGGGAGTCAGTTGAAGGAATTAGTTGAGGATTTGGCCTTAGCTAAAAATGTTAAGATGGTTCAGGTAGGTGGTGCTACAGGAAGAATTATACCGCATGAGATGATGGACACCCCACTTACCTTTGAAACAATTCTTGGTGCAGGAGCTATCACTGTGTTTGATGAGAGTAGGGACGTAATAGATATCGTATGTAGAACCATGGAGTTCTTAGCTGAGGAATGTTGTGGCAAATGTATTCCTGGGCGGCAAGGAACTGAAGCAATGGTTGAAATCTTGAAGAGGTTCTCTCGAGGGGAGGGGCGACAGAAGGATATTAGGGTTTTGGAGGAGTTATCCAGTGCCATGATGCTTTCCTCTTTGTGTGGACTAGGGCAAGCTGCTCCCAACCCAGTAATAGATAGTTTGCAGCATTTTAGAAGTGACTATGATAATCGAATCCGAGAGAGTGAGGGAGGGTAATGATATGAAAGTGATTACCGAGCAAAAACCGTGGGATGAGGTTATAGAGTACCTTAAGAAACACCAGAAGGTGTATCTTATAGGCTGCGGAACTTGTGCTACCATGTGTCATACCGGTGGAAAATCCGACGTTCTTGAGATGAAAGACAAGCTTGAAAAAGCAGGTAAGAAAGTCACCGGATGGATGGTTATACCTTCAGCTTGTGATGAACTCACCAGGGATGCTCTGACAGAGAATATTAAGGATGTTGAGGCAGCTGATGGTATTTTGGTAATGGCTTGTGCCTTTGGGGTTCAAACGGTTGCCCTTTATGCGAATAAACCTGTCTCTCCAGTACTAAATACCTTATTTGTAGGTAAAGAGGAGTCACCAGGCTATTTTGTAGAGGTTTGCGCTCAATGYGGAAGTTGCGTTCTAGAGCAAACAGCGGCCATATGCCCTCTGGTTAAGTGTGCCAAGAGTCTACTGAACGGACCCTGTGGTGGGTCGGTAGAGGGCAAGTGCGAAATTGACCCRGATATTCCCTGTGCTTGGCAGAYGATTTACGACCGTCTAGCTGTACTAGGTCAGCTGGATAAATTRGAGGAAATCCAACCGGTTCGAGATTGGAGCACYAGTCATTCAGGGGGACCYCGGAAGATCACTATAAACACCTGAGGAGGCCACAGTGATGAAAGCAGGAACAAACCTAGAGAAGATTTTAGAGAGCGGGAGATTTGCCGTCACTACTGAAGCAGGCCCACCTAAGGGTRCTGGCGCYGGGGTGATACAGAGAAAAGGTGAACTGCTTCTTCACTGCTGCGATGCCATCAATATAACCGATAATCAGACTGCCATCGTACGCATGTCCAGTCTCGCTGGTTGTGCGCTTTTGAAGCAGCTAGGCGCTGACCCAGTCATGCAAATAGTCTGCCGAGACAGGAACAGACTCAGTATTCAAAGCGACGTCTTAGGTGCAGTAGCTCTGGGCGTTGGCAATATTCTTTGCCTTTCTGGGGACCATCAAAAGTTTGGTAACCACCCTACTGCCAAGAATGTCTTTGATATTGACTCCATTCAGTTGATTCAAACCCTGAAAAAGATGCGAGATGAGAAGAAATTCCTTTGCGACGAAGATATCTCCGGAGAAGTCCCCCTATTTATTGGAGCCGCAGCCAACCCCTACGCTGACCCCTTTGAATTCCGCGTGACGAGGCTGGCAAAGAAGGTAAAAGCAGGAGCTGACTTCATTCAAACCCAGGCAGTCTATGATGTAGCCAAGTTCGTTAAATGGATGGAGATGGTTACTGATAAAGGGTTGGACAAGGAGGCGTATATTCTGGCGGGGGTGATACCCATTAGGTCGGTAGGCATGGCTCGCTATATGAGAGACTATGTTTCTGGAGTAAGCGTCCCTGATGAAATAGTTACGAGAATGGAGGAGTCCAAGAGTGCTAAGGAGGAGGGAGTGAAAATAGTCCTTGAAATTATCGAGCAAATCAAGGAGATACCTGGGGTTCATGGTGTACATATTATGGCAGTTGGCTGGGAGGAGATTATCCCAGAAATCGTAGAACGGGCCGAATTATTACCTAGACCTATATTATGATTCTAATGGAGGTAAATATGCAAAAGAAAATACTGATAGTTGATGACGACCCTGATATTTTGGATTCGATAACCATGATTCTTGAATCTCAAGGCTATGAAGTGGTTACTGCTCGTGATGGGATAGAGGCTCTGGCTAGCCTTAGGGCGGAAAAGCCAGACTTGATGATCCTCGACCTGCTAATGCCTAAGATGGATGGATTTAATGTATGCAAAGAGCTTCAAGACTCCAGGTGGTCGAAGTATAGGAATATGCCTATTATGATTCTAACCTCGGTGAGACAGGAGCCGAGCCGACGTCGTTATGAGTTGGAAACCGGGCTGACGCTCAATGTAGATGATTATATTGAAAAGCCTATAGCTCCCGATCTCTTGCTGGAAAGAGTAGAGAAGCTTATCAAAAGGAGGGAGGGCGTTTGAATTTAACCCCTGCAGCTCAGGCAGTAGCACCAAGCTTACTGAACCTGAGCTTATCCTCGGTATTAACCAGAAACTGCTCACCAAAGGTATCGCTACCCACAAGAAGGACATACTGTATGCACTGTGATTCTAGTCATTTGCGGGTATATCCTCTCTTTTTCCATAAGGGGGTGGGACATAATTTCACACAGGTTCCGCAGAAGTTGCGCTCATGCTCCTCTAACGGCATATCGTTCAGTATTGCTGGTTTGGAACAAAACCTTGATCATTGTAATCAATTACGCCCTAATCAACCTTCTTCTGGTCTACCCGAATGCACTTGGCACACAAGTACACTTAGATAGGTCTCTTTCAATAAATAGGCTGATTTTCTTATTGGCACCTGGTTGAGGGGATTCTCTGAAGTTCTACTAGCCCTATGCCTGTATCGGAGGAGAGATTCCATTTTTAGCACCAGTAACCTTTGTCGCACATCAGATAGGAATCAGAATGACTGACGATCACTCGTTGAACGACTAGGTTCCGATGCTCCATTATCTATGGCCACCGGCTATTAATCACCATTCCCGCTTATATCCCTTTCATAGCTCTAGCGATACGGTTGGCTACTGAGCGATTCTATCCACGACTGGTCGCCTCGGGCCACTGACCTTATCCCGGTTAGAAGCTTGGAACTGGCCGCCGCTTTTGGGATAAAGCCCAGCGCTCCTGCCTGACGGCTCGCCTGAACATTTTCCTCATCATCGTACTGGGTTAACATCAATACCTTAGCCCGCTTGCATTTCCTGCATATCTCCTTGGTGGCGTCCAATCCGTTCACTACCGGCATAACGATATCCATCAGCACCACGTCAGGCATAAGCTCGATTGTCTTCTCCAACGCTTCCTTTCCATCTACCGCCTCACCCACCACCTGCATATCTCGTTGCAAAGCCAGTACTGCTCGAATACCATCCCTAACCACAGCATGGTCATCCACTATTAATACTCTAATCCTCTTAGCTGCTTCCTTATCCAACAGCTTCTGAATACGGGGTACCAGTGCTGCTAGCTCAATAGGCTTGGCTAGAAAGTCCTCAGCATCACACTGCATTCCTTCCTCCATCCTCCATCCTTTGGTGAGTTGCTTCTCCGGGGGGGCATTGATTACCATAGTAGGTAGGTTACTGAACCCCAGTGTCTGTTTCAGCCACTGATGAAACAGGAATGCGTCTCCACGGGGCATAATTGTGCCTAAAATAATCATATCAGGCTCTTGGGAGCGAACCATATCTTCAGCCTGTCGTCGATTCGAGGCAGCAACTACTGAGTAGGATTTGTCTTCTAAAGTCGCCTGCAGAGCTTGTACAAAATCGAGGTCGTCATCCACAATAAGAATTCTTCGGTTATTTCCCATTGTTATCCTCCTTCCTCCAGCATAGTGACCGTGTATTCTTGCCTAACGTAAGCATCACAAGCGGAGAAAGACTTGCTTGATGATAGGATAAACCAACACCAAATGGAGCGAAAGAGGGCTTTCCCTTAAGCAATGCGGTAATAAACCCCTAGATTATCTTGGATTTTCCCCTGCTTATTGCTTCAAAGATGATGAGGTAAGTGGGCAGTAAATTGACAAGAAAAGTTTCGGGGGGAGGCACATAAGCTATCTTATCTAAAGTTTATTACACTAGCGTGCTGCCCCCAACTATCAAGTGATTATAACACCTTTACGCAGGGCATACTTGACCAACTCAATGCGATTGTGGATACCAAGCTTGGCCATGAGATTAGTCTTGTTTCCTTCAACCGTCTTGGGACTAAGTACCAGCATATTGGCAATTTCCTGAGTAGTATGTCCCTCGGCCAGTAGTTTGAGCACGTTCCGTTCCCGATCGGTCAATTGCTCATAAGGGTCGTGACTAACTCGCCAGCCCCCATGTTGGTAGTCCTCGACTAGAAGCTTGGCTACCGATGGGGAAAGATAGGAATCTCCACGGTAAACTGAGCGAATACCTAAGGCGAGTTCTGAGGAGGCTGCTACTTTACTGATAAAACCGGAAGCTCCGGCCTCAATAACTGGGAATACATATTCCTTGTCATCATATTGGGTAAGGACTAGCACTCTTGTTCCTGGGTACTCCTTGCATATCCTGCGTGTGGCTTCCAAACCTCCCATGATGGGCATAGCTATATCCATAATTACCACATTCGGCTCGAGCTCTTTTACCATCTTTAGCGCTTCACTCCCATCGGCAGCCTCACCCACTACTTCTATGTCTCCGGCAAGTGCCAGCAGGGCACAAATCCCATCCCGCACAATGGTATGGTCATCTACTACCAGTACTCTTATTTTAGACATCTTCAGTACCTTGGCCTATTGGGACCCTTGCCCAAACGGTAGTCCCTATCCCAAGCTGAGACTCAATGGAGCCAGTACCGCCAAGAAACCCTATCCTCTCTCTCATACTGAATAACCCCCGGCCCCGTCCGTTTTCCTCAACATCGGTGATTTTTGAGACATCAAACCCCTGACCATCGTCGCTAATACGCAGCAACAACTCATCATCCCCATATTCGAGGACGATAGCGGCTTTCTTTGCCCCGGAATGCTGGGCAATGTTACCTACGGCCCCTTGGCTAAAACGGAAAAGTGCGACTTCAACTTGGGTGGACAAACCTATATCCACTCCTTTAGTTTCTACGGATACATTAATGTCCAGGGGATGGAGCCTAGCCTCAGCGTATTGGCGAATGGCAGGAACGAGTCCCAATGTATCCAGTAGCGCAGGACGGAGATCAGCAATCAACCTACTTACCTCGCTGTGTACCTGGACTGTCAACGATTGCACCTTCTTTAATCCAGTGATAAACTTGGCATCTTGGTTACCAGACATCTCAGCCATATCTACAAGTGCCTGTAACTGGAGTGCAAGTCCGGAAAGTGCCTGACTGGTTTCATCATGCAGTTCACGAGCAATCCTCCTTCGCTCCGCCTCCTCAGCTATTAAATTTTGCTGAGCAAGTCGGCGTAACCTTTCCCGTGCCTTTCTCAGTCGTTCGTATAACCTTGCCTGTTCGATAGCAACACCAAGTTGATCGCCAATGGAGTGTAATAGATGCATGTCATTTTTCATGAACTGGCGTGGCATATGACTAGCAACATTTATCACTCCTAGAACCTTGTCTCTTGACCGAAGAGGAACGCTGATGAATGCCTTTAGACCCTCTGTGCTCACCAGGTCTGGGTAAGCAACATATGGGTCAACAGAGATGTCCTCCAACAGTATTGACTTACCGCTTTGAGCTACCCTGCCAGCAATCCCCTCGCCTAAGCGGAGATGCATTTCCTTAACGTATCTAGCACTCAAACCCTGATAGACGTGATAGGAGAGCGTTTGAGTCTGTTCATCCAGTAGCAGGATCCCCCCAATGGTTCCGTTCATAATGTTTAGCACGCTATCTAGAGCGACCTTGAGGACGGTATCTAGCTTCCTCAGACCGCTGAGCGCTGCTGAGACTCGACTCAAAGCTAAAAGCTCTTCGTACCGTCTCAGGATATGGCTCTCCAACTCAGTTGCTGCGGTAATGTCTCTCTTCAGCTCGATTATTGCTTTGATTCGACCGTAGTTATCGCGGAGAGGATAGACGCTGACCTTGAGATAAGTGTCATCCCTGTCGATGTGGGCTCGATGAATAACTTTTGATATGCTACTGCCTTCAAGTACTTCTCCAAGCGGGCAGTCTAACAGAGGTGCAGTGCAGGGCCTGTCCCTGTCATAAAAGACTTCATAGCAAAGCCTGCCGAGAGGCAACTCAGCTCCCCCTCGGTATCTGTATCGCACCACTGAATTAGCGAATAAGACGCGGTATTCCCTATCGATTACTAGAAGCTCATCTTCGATACCATCTATTATCTCCCTCAGGTTTACGTTCAAACCTACCTTTCCAGCGGCTCGTCGAATATCTGTATTCTTCTTAGGCATCTCTACCTCCACCCTTAGTTGATAAGGTACAGTAACAAGCAAGCCTTGTCAAATACTGGTAGGTTCTATCTATAACACCTAGATATACTGCAAATATCCCCTCTAGGTTAAGAAAGGTGATTCACAAAAGGCCAAGACCTGTTGTATGATATAAAGGACAATTGTTCAGCGGTCAATCTAAAGAGGGTAACTGTAAATGCCATTAGGCGATGAGAAGCACAAGCTAATATATGATGAGCTGGTCAGCATCCTCAGTTCTAATTATGTTTCTGACGACCGGGCAGTAATGGAAGCCTATACTCGAGAATCGCAGGCACCAGGTTTTGCGACCCGAGGTAGGGCGGAGTTCATCGTTATGCCAGGGAA
Source organism: Dehalococcoidia bacterium (assembly GCA_011192075.1). Taxonomy (GTDB): domain Bacteria; phylum Chloroflexota; class Dehalococcoidia; order Dehalococcoidales; family S120; genus S120. The sequence continues at coordinate 8,796 of DUER01000165.1, forward strand.
TACCGAGGATGTGCAACAGATAGTGAGGCTGGCTAACCGCTACAAGTTCCCCTACTCGGTATTAGGCTCAGGGCTGGCCATGGGTATGATAGCAGCGGTCAAAGCATACTGGTGTATGATTGACACCAAGAGAATGGACAGACTAGAGATAGACGAGAAGAATATGTATACCATAGTTGAACCCTATGTCACCCATGCCCAATTACATGCCGAAGCGATGAAGAGGGGACTGCATATGGGCACACCTGAGGCTGGTTCCCAATCGTCCAGCTTGGCGAACCATGTTGCCTTTGGAATGCAGGGCACAGCCTACAGAACTGGATTTGCGCCACGTAATATACTGGGTGTGGAGTGGGTGTTGACTACTGGAGAAATTATAAGAACTGGCTCTCTAGCTACCTGTGGGGTGGATTACTATTGGGGTGAGGGACCAGGACCAGATGCCAGGGGCTTGTTAAAGGGTGCACTCGGGCACATTGGCGCCCTAGGTGTTATAACGAGGATGGCGGTCAAACTCTATCCGTGGCCAGGTCCTTCCGTCTTACCCACCGAGGGAGTAGCACCGGATAAGAAATGCGAACTACCTAGAGAAAGATTCAAATGGGTTATTTTTACCTATGCTACTCTGAAAGAGGCAATTGAAGCCATGTATGAAATAGGTAAAGCTGAGATTGGTGGGATGATGCATCTTTGGCCTCCCACTTACTATGATTGGTGGTGGGCAAAGTCGCGTGAGGAGTATTGGAGCACCTGGGTAGAGGAATACTGGCAGAAGAATGTTAAGAACTGCGTTGCCGTCTGTCTCTGGGGATTTGCCTCAGAGAAGCAGGTAGAGTATGAAGAAAAGGTGCTCAAACAGATTATTGATGAGACCAGAGGTAAGTTGATACCGGATGAGGTATATCAAAGGTGGGTACCATATACGGCCAATAACTGGATTAGGGACACCAATGGGTGCCGAATGATGCGAGTTGGTGGTGGCTACTCGGCAACTAATTTAACCTTTGATTCTATGGATGATGCCGAGAGAAGTTTCCCCCTTTCTTGGGAGATTTTGGATAAATATACTCCACCTTTTCTGGATAGCAACCATCCGGCTTGGGTCGCTCCCTACGACCTTGGTCACTATGCCCTGTGTGAAACTGACTTTCCCCGTGAAAAAACGGATGAGAACGACCGAGTAATGGGACAGGCTATAGTGGAAGCTATAACGCAGTGTGTCAAGGGACAGGCGGCGGGTTTTCTTATCACTGGTGCTGCTCACAGGATTGGTCCAACTTTTGCCAACTTCCATCTGATACTGGCGAGGATCAAAAGGACACTTGACCCAGAAAATATCGCTAACCCCACTCGATTGATAGACATAGAAAGAATGGAGAAACCCGAAAAATAAGAGCCACCCTTGCACTGGACTCGTTTTCGGAGGACAGATCAAGCCCATTTAGAATCTTGCTATTGACCTCTTCAAGTTTCACTTTTTTACCTCCAATCTTTTGTATTTTTTCCTGTCATAGAACTAATAAACCACTGCTTTCACTCGTAATTCTACTATCCCTCAAAGCCAAGTTGGTATTATTTTAGCGTTATGTCCTCTCCTAGATGTTTAAAATCAAGCACAATATGACCCTTGTAGCCGGGGTGTTCCTTTAGGAACTTCTTTTTAGCTGCCTCAATTTCCTCATCGGTAGGGTCACGAACCCCATCATACTGAAGTTTAAAGATGATGAGCTTCTCTGGGTGTCTTACTTCAGTTTGACTCTCTAGCTTTTCTATACGAGTTTCTAAATTCTTCATTGTGGCTTACCTCCCAAATTGACCATCCTTCCAGTAAACAACAATGAAATCCCCTTCTTTCCTGTCAGGATTCTTTGCTTCGTAGCCGGCAGTGGCAGCTTACTTTAGACGACTTCGTTTTTACCAATGTTGAAGGCAAGCTGATTGACCCCGGCGTGCTAAGCCACAACTTTGCCAGAATAGCAAAACAGGTAGGGCTTAATGACGTAAGATTCCATGATTTAAGGCATACCTTCGTCAGTTTTATGTTACTGCGTGGGGCAAAGCCAAAGCTTATCAATGAGGCGTTGAGGCATAGCTCAGTCGCCTTTACAATGGACTGCTATTCTCATATAATTGAGGGGATACAAGAGGACGCTATAGCTTTACTGGACGAAGTGCTACTGGTAGGGGTAAACGGGATAAAAAATAAAATTAACGCCAATTTAACGCCAACTATCGGGAATTTAGGGTCATAATATGGTAATATAGCTTCACGGGCCGCTAGCTCAATTGGTAGAGCAGCTGACTCTTAATCAGCAGGTTACAGGTTCGATCCCTGTGCGGCTCACCAATTTTTGAAGCTAAAATGCCCCCTATTTGCAATCCAGTATGGGGGGCATTTCTATTTTTGCTAATAAATTGCTAATAATGTTTTTCAACGGTAGCATTTTCACGCCTACCAGGTAACACCATCTTGTCGAAGCCTGCGGCGGCAGCTTCTTGAAGTCCGGGGGCAACGTGAGAATAGGTGTCAAGCGTTATCTGTATACTGGTGTGGCCCAATCGCTCTTGCACTATCTTAGGGTGTACTCCCTGCTTTAGCATAAGGCTGGCGTGGGTATGGCGCGCATCATGGAGTCGAATATCTTTTAGACCGCAACGGATTGCCAGCTTGTGCCATGCGTGGGTAATGCTATCCGGCAATA
>DUER01000166.1 GCA_011192075.1 Dehalococcoidia bacterium
ATCCCACAATGTATAGAAGGCACCACCAACGCATTTACGAATGCCCTCTTCGCCAGGAGTGCTTCTGAAGATTGAGCGCCAGCAGCCCTGAGGGCAACCATGACAGTGAATTTTATTAACAAACTCAACTCCACTACCAGGAAAAGTCGTTGGTGTCCCAAACAGATTAAAATACCCCTCACCTATCATTGCTTTAAACCTGTTTCTTATTAGTTCTACCCGCTCAGGGTCGGCCACAGGTATTGCCCCAGACCCCCTTACCGCTATTGCTTTCAGGTTCTTTGAGCCCATCACCGAGCCAAAACCCACAGAACCACAGCTGGCGATATCACTAACAACAACCCCTATGCGCGTGCCATTTTCTCCACCCGGACCTATTGACAGAAGCCTCGGATTTCCCCCAAGTTCTTCCTGGATAATCTGACGAGTCTTACCGTTGGTTAGACCCCATAAATGGCTGGCATCTATGATTTCAACCTTGTCATTTTCAATATTGATATATACCGGCTTGTCCGCCTTCCCCTTTGTTACGATTCCGTCATATCCTGCTCTCTTAAGCTCTGCGGCAAAAAAACCCCCAAAGCTGGCATTGGTAAACGTCTCTGGATATAGGCATGGGGATTTTCCACAGACTACAACCCGAGAAGCACTTGGAGCTGGCGTGGCCGCAAGTGGACCGGTCATAAAAATAAGTGGATTATCAGGATGGAGTGCTGCTAAATCAGGTGAACTTTCATCCCAGTAAATCTTTTCTCCAATTCCAATACCGCCTAGAAAACGGTCGATGTAGTCTGCTGTTTGGAGTATGACGGTCTTCCCTTCAGTAAGGTCAACCTTTAATATTTTCCCTGCCCATCCAAAAAGATTTCTCACGTGATACCCCTTTTTATGATTAAGGGTTTCGAAAAGCATGTCTAAAATGCAACGTGGTAACGCCCAGTTTAACTAGCTGGCATGGGTTTGTCAATAGCTACAATTAGAGATGAACCCCTGGGTGCCGAATGTAGTTACGACTTTGGGGATGGGTTGTTCTGACATGTTTATGTCAAGTTCTTTAAGCGACCCATCTTTTAGTTTTTTATTGCCTAATTGACAAATGACGAATTGACAACTGGAATCGTTGCGGTTAAAATCATTCCATTATGCAACAATTTGGCACTTCTAGAATAAGGGAGATAGCTGACAAAGGTCTAATGCAGCTAGCATTAAAGGTTGGTTTAGCTGTAGGCAATGTTTACCGCAATGTAGCAGTTGGCTGTGATACCAGGACTTCCAGCCAGGCAATGAAACATGCCCTTATCTCAGGTCTGCTCACCGCTGGCTCCAAGTGCTGTGATGACGGAGTTATACCTACACCAATACTTGCCTTCGCTGCCAAAGAATTCGATGCCGGGGCAATGATTACTGCCTCACATAACCCACTGGAGTATAATGGTATCAAGCTTCTGAATCCAGATGGCTCTGCCTTTGATTCCTACCAGCGGAAGCAAATAGAAGAAATGGTTTTAAATGACTCCTTTAGTGCTGCCCCGTGGGAAGAGATTAAGCAGAGTATTATCTATAATGGAGCCATTGAGCAGCATATTGACCGCATATTACAGGACTTCCCTACAGGATTAAAGCTCAAAGTAGTGGTGGATAGTGGCTGTGGTACCACTTGTATGATTACCCCGTATCTATTAACAAAGTTAGGCTGTGAAGTAGTAGGTCTAAATTGCCATCCCAGCGGTTTTTTCCCCCACGATATTGAGCCAACTGAAGCTAATCTAGGGGATTTAATAAAGGCAACAAGGGAGCTTGGCGCTGATTTAGGCATTGCCCATGACGGGGATGGCGACCGTATGATGATAGTGGATGACAGGGGCATATTTGTTCCCGGGGATAAGCTGCTGGCAATTTTTGCCCAGGAGGTAGGGGCAAAGGAAATAGTTACTACCATAGATTCCTCAATGGTAATTGATGAAATGGGTTTCAAGATTATTAGAACCAGAGTAGGAGATACTTATGTCTCTGAGGAACTCAAAAAGGGCGGGGGGTTCGGTGGTGAGCCATCAGGAAGCTGGTTTTTCCCTAATATCTCGCTGTGTCCTGATGGCATTTATGCTGCTGCCCAAGCGGTAGCAATAGCTAATCGACAAAAATTATCACAACTGGTTGATAACCTGCCCCATTACCCGCTTCTCCGGGGTAGTATTAGTAGTGAAGGGATAGTAATACCCAGGCTGGAGCAGCAATTAATGACTATGAACCCATTATCAGTAAGCAATATGGATGGCATTAAGCTCAATTTTGAAGATGGCTGGCTGCTTATCAGAGCCTCAGGCATTGAGCCCAAGATAAGGATTACCGCTGAGGCAAAAAGCGAGGCACGACTGCACCATCTGTATGACAATAGCATTAGAATAATCAAGGATTGCACGGAGGGAAAATAGTTTGAAGGCAATTATTCTAGCTGCCGGGGAAGGGAGCCGAATGCGCCCTCTGACCTATACTAGACCTAAGGTAATGCTATCTATAGCCAATAAACCTATCCTCGAACACTTGCTTATTGAAGCTAGGAAGGCTGGCATCGGGGAATTTGTCTTCATTGTTGGCTATCATGATGAGCAAGTACGTGATTATTTTGGCAATGGTGAGAAATGGAGAGTAACTATAGACTATTGTACCCAGAAGAAGCAATTGGGTACGGCTGATGCACTTAAGATGACTGAAGGCTTAGTTGACGGGAATTTCCTAGTAATGAATGGGGATATTATTGTTAGCCAAAAAGACATCCGTAGTTTGGCCAAGAGGAGTGACAACACTTTGAGTGTAGTTGAGGTTGAGGATAGCCATAATTGGGGAGTAGTTGAGTTAAGCGAGGGCAAAGTAGTCCACATTTATGAGAAGGTCGAGAAGCCTCCCTCCCATATGGCTAATGCCGGTTTGTATCTGTTTACCCCGGATATATTTGACGCCGTATCCCAGACTTCAAAATCGATGCGGGGTGAATATGAAATAACCGATTCTTTGCAGTTAATGATAGATGAGGGCCGGCAGATTCGTTATCAGGAAATTAGCTACTGGCTTGACCTTAGCTATCCCTGGGATTTRCTACCAGCTAATGAATCCCTCCTGGYAGAGATTGAAGTRCAGAACCTGGGTGAGGTAGAAGAGAATGTGGTAATCAAGAGTGGGGTATCCATTGGCAAGAATACTGTAGTAAGGTCAGGCTCMTAYATAGTGGGTCCGGTGATAATTGGGCAGRATTGTGAYATYGGACCCAACTGCTATATTCGCCCTTACACTTCTATTGGTGATAATTGCCATATCGGTAGTGCGGYAGAGATTAAAAATTCAATAATTATGAAGGGCACTAAAATACCGCATCATAACTATGTGGGTGATAGTATTATTGGTGAAGAGTGCAATCTGGGAGCTGGGACTAAGATTGCCAACCTTAGGCTGGATAAAAAGAATGTGACGGTAGCAAGTATAGATACCAAGCGGCGCAAACTGGGGGCTATAATCGGTGATAGGGTGGAAACAGGGGTTAATGCCTGCATTAATGTAGGTAGTATGATTGGCAATAATACCCATATTGGACCTGGGGCTATAGCCAGCGGAGTTATTTTGCCGGATTCAAAGATATTTTAAGGAGTGAATAATGAAGCAGACGGTGATTCTGGCAGCAGGTGAGGGCCAAAGGCTGAGACCATTTACCGTTACTAAGCCGAAGGTAATGCTATCTATAGTTGGTAAGCGTATACTAAGCTATGTGGTCGACTCCTTAGCCCAAAATGGTATTCGTAATATTGTGAAGGAAAGGGATTGCCCTATAGACTTCCCGCGGAACCTAATCAAAAGTGTGACCGTGGAGTAGACAATGTCATATGAACAAGAGGGTCAGGTAAGCCTAAGACGGCAGCGCAGCAAACAGGCTATAGCCTTAGCCATGCAAGGTCGGTGGAGGGAAGCAATAGCCACTAACCAGGAAATAATAGACAGCTTCCCCAACGATCTTGAAGCCCATAATCGTTTAGGTAGAGCCTATATGGAACTGGGGATGTATTCTCAGGCAAAGGAAGCTTATGGCCGATCTATGGAACTTGACCCCTATAATACCATTGCTAAAAAGAATCTTCAGCGCTTATCCCATTTAGGGGAGGGCTTAGTTGGTTCAGAAGAAGACTTTCATAAGGCCGAGCCACGTCATTTTATTGAAGAAGTAGGCAAAGCGGGGGTGGTCGACCTGTATCGCCCAGGACCGCAAGAAATTCTAGCCAGAACGTCGGCAGGTGATAGGACAAATCTGAAAATAGACGGCCCTAGCCTAGTCGTAGAAAATAGTCGCGGCGAGTATCTAGGGCAAGTCGAGCCTAGGCACGGGCAGCGACTTATTAAATTAATGGAGGGGGGTAATAACTATACCGCTGCCATCATCAGTTCAGCAGAAGATAAGATAACGGTCATTATTAGAGAGGTGTATCAGGACCCCAGTCAAGTAGGAGAACTCTCCTTCCCGCCGAGAGGATTTAAGGGTCTTCAGCCTTATGTTACCAATAAGGTATTTATGGATGAGTTGGAGTATGAGGAGGCATTGCCTGAGGAGTCTCTTAGCATTGATGAAGGCCAGGCTACTAATCAGGAATAGGAGGTTCAACTGAGCATGACTTTAGGAAAAGTTAAGCCGATAAATATAGAAGATGAGATGAGAAGCTCTTATCTTGACTATTCTATGAGTGTCATCGTTTCCCGTGCTCTACCTGATGTGCGGGATGGGCTAAAGCCAGTACACCGGCGAATTCTTTATGCTATGGATGGTCTCGGACTAGTACATTCCAGTCCCCATAAGAAAAGTGCCCGTATCGTTGGTGAGGTATTAGGTAAATACCATCCTCATGGTGACGCCTCCGTTTACGACGCAATGGTACGTATGGCCCAGAATTTCTCAATGCGACATGTCCTGATTGACGGGCAGGGCAATTTCGGCAGTATGGATAATGACCCTCCAGCAGCTATGCGCTATACCGAAGCACGCCTAGCCACCATTGCTGAGCAAATGTTAGTTGATATTGATAAGGATACTGTCAACTTTGCACCAAACTTTGACGATAGTCTTAAAGAGCCTTTGGTTCTGCCCACCCGGTTACCCAATCTATTGATCAATGGTAGCTCAGGAATCGCCGTAGGGATGGCTACCAATATTCCACCCCATAACCTAGGCGAGGTATGCGATGCTATTTCTTATCTCATTGAAAACTCCGGAGCTACAGTTGATGAACTTACTCAATTTATTAAAGGTCCTGATTTCCCTACCGGGGGCATCATCCTAGGGCAAGAAGGAATTAAGAACGCCTATGCTACCGGACATGGCAAAATAGTGAATCGAGCTAAGGCCCAACTGGGAGAGATTCCAGGAGTTGGACGCCAACAAATAATAGTCACTGAGCTACCTTATCAAACAAATAAAGCAGCCCTGGTGGAGAAAATAGCCGAGTTGGTCAAGGATAAGAAAATTGAAGGCATTAGTGAATTACGCGATGAATCAGACCGACAGGGTATGCGCATTGTCATTGAGCTAAAGAAAGAATCTCAGCCGCAGCGGGTGCTTAATAATCTGTACAAATATACCCAAATGCAGTCCACTTTCTTCGCTAATATGCTGGCTCTGGTTGACAGTCAACCTCGGGTAATCAGTCTTAAGGAAGCGCTCCAATTTTATATAGATTTTCGCCATGAGGTTATTACCCGGCGTTCCCGATTCGAACTGAAAGAAGCCAAAGCAAGGGCTCATATTCTAGAAGGGCTTAAAATCGCTTTAGCCAATATAGATAAGATAATTGTTACCATCAGAAAATCTGAATCTGCTGACATTGCCCGCCGTAACCTCATGACCGACTTCGGCTTGTCCCAAGTTCAAGCCCAGGCCATCCTTGACATGCAGTTACGCCGGCTGGCTAACATGGAACGAACCAAGATACTCGATGAGTATGCCGAGGTAGTGAAAACCATTGCTTACTTGGAAGACCTTCTGGCTAACCGCAAAAGAATGCTTCTCCTGATAAAGGAAGAAGTGGCTGAAATAAAATCTAAATTTAGCGACCCACGGCGAACAGAGATAAGTGATCACGCAGTGCTGGCCTTCCGAGAGGAAGACCTAATCCCTCATCAAAGAGTGGTGGTAACACTCAGTAATAGAGGGTTTATCAAGAGAGTCCCATCCCGTGTCTACACGCCGCAGCATCGCGGTGGCAAGGGTATCATTGGCATGGTAACTAGAGAGAAAGATGCGGTGAGGCTGCTTACGGTGGCTGATACTCATGATAATCTGCTATTTTTCACTAGCAGGGGCAAAGTATTTCATCTCAAGTGCCATGAAATCGCTGCCGATAGCTCCCGGACAGCCAAAGGAATAGCAATCATTAATCTTTTCCCTATTGCAGATAATGAGAGGGTCACGGCTATGGTAGCTGTGACTGATTTCAGGACAGATGTCTTCTTACTGATGGTTACTCGTAACGGCGAGATAAAAAAGACGGCTGTGGATAACTTCGCTGCGGTGAGGACTAGTGGGCTCATCGCTTTGGATTTGGAAGGAGGTGACGAATTAGTGGCAACCTGTTTAGCCATTGACCAGGACAACATCATATTAGCGACTCAAAAAGGTCAGGCAATCAAGTTTTCCGTATCTAAACTAAGAGCTAGCTCCAGAACCAGTGGGGGGGTACGTGGCATCCGCCTACTACCTGATGACCAAGTAGTTAGTATTGATACCGCATATCCAGATGCCTTCTTCCTAATAGTTACCAATGATGGCTTCGGCAAGCTGGCCCCAATTAGTCAATATCCTCAGCAGCATCGTGCTGGGAGCGGGGTAATAACCTTTAGGCTTACTGAAAAAACGAGCAATGTTGTTGCTGCCAGAGTGGTTTCTCCGTCTCAGCAACTAATGATTATTTCGGCTGATGGTATTGTCACCCGCACTCCGGTGAAGGAGAAAGACCCCAGGCAGGGTATCACAGTCCAGGGTAGAAACACTCAGGGAGTGAAGCTGATGAGGCTCGGGCATGGTGATAAGGTGGTGGCTATTGCTTGCTTTGACTGAGCCGCTGACACTTTTGCTGGCAATCTGGTTGCCAGCGTTCTAATCCACAGGCATTACAAGCCTCATAGCGGCAGTCAGGGGTCCCCTTACCATTAAAAGCCCTGTTATATTCTCGTATCAGGAAGCCCGTAGTTATCCCCACATCAATATGAGACCAGGGTAGGGGCTCATCCAGTGGACGCTGGCGCAAGGCATAGAACCCAGGCTCAAGCCCACTATCTTCAAAGGCGCCAAGCCAATTCTCATAATTAAAGTGCTCACTCCAGGCATCAAAGGTTGAGCCTAATTTCCAGGCACGATAGATAACCTTACCCAACCGTCTATCCCCCTTTGACAGTGCTGCCTCAAGCAAACTGATTTTAGGGTCTTCCCAGGATAATCTGATTCCCCTTCGCCGCAACCCCAGCTTAAGTAGTTCATGTTTAGAGTTTAACTGTTGTTCAGCCTCTTGGGCTACCCACTGAAAAGGCGTATGTGGTTTGGGCACAAATGTGGATACACTGACTCTTACCTGAGGCTGCCTCCCTTTAGTCCGCTTGCCTAATGAGTGGATTTTGGTTACTAGCTGAGAAATACCCTCTACATCGTCCGTGGTTTCTGTAGGTAAGCCGAGCATAAAATATATCTTAAGTCCCGTCCAGCCTCGGTCAAAGGCAGTGGCAGCCGTTTTCAAGATTTCATCTTCAGTAGTAGCCTTATTGATGACCTGCCGTAGCCTCTGGCTCCCCGCCTCAGGAGCAAAGGTGAGCCCTGTTTTTCGGCGAGAAGAAAGCGAGTCCACCAATGCCACAGAGAAGCTATCAAGGCGGAGGCTCGGTAGCGATATAGCAAGATTGTGGTAACGATGGGATAGGCTAGTCACCAGCTCATCAATCCCTGAGTAGTCGCTGGTGCTTAACGAGAGCAGAGACACCTCATCGTAGCCACAGTTGGTAATAAGCTCCCCTACTGCCTGTAGCACTTCTTCTTGGGGACGCTTACGCACCGGGCGATAAATCATTCCTGCCTGGCAAAAGCGGCAACCACGGCTACAACCCCGCTGTATCTCTATTACCCCTCGGTCATGGACAACCTCAATATAAGGCACTACCGGCTTAGTTGCCGGTGGCGGCAACTTGATCACTATCCGCCGTTTAATGCTAGGTTGAGCCTGAGTTACGGTAGGAGTAATACTCTTAGGTAAGCCATCAGCCTGGTATTCAACTTGATATAGGCTAGGTACATAGACGCCAAGGATAGTAGCCACCTCAGTAAGTAACTCTTTTTTGGCGACTCTCTTGCCCCGTCCTTTCCAATTCCGGAAGCCATCCAGTAGCTCAAGCAATACCTCTTCACCATCCCCGATTACGAAGAAATCAATAAAGTCGGCCATAGGCTCTGGGTTAAGAACCGAGCTACCACCGGCTATTATTACCGGGTGAGAATCGTTTCTTTCAGAAGCCAGGACTGGTATTTGAGCTAGGTGAAGTATATTCAATACATTGGTATAGGTAAGTTCATAGCCCAACGAAAAACCAATAATATCAAAATCTTTCAGTGGGTGCTTAGATTCAAGGCTAAACAGGGGGATACCTGCTTTCTGCATTGCCGTTGCCATATCTACCCACGGAGTAAAAACCCTTTCTACCAGAACATCCGGTTGGCTATTCAGTAGCTCATAGAGGATAGGCAGAGCTAGATTGGACATACCTATTTCATATAAATCCGGGTAAGCAAGGGCAATCCTGATATTGGTTCTGTCCCAATCCTTCACCAGGCTGTTCCACTCACCACCAGTATAGCGGGCTGGCCTGGTAACCTGATACAGGATATTATCGAGTTGAGTCAGTTAGCTGCCTCCAAACTGCCTTTTTAGTAGGAATAAGGATTTGAGGTGCACCGGTTAGCTTTTTAGTAGTTTATTATAGACTCTGTCCTCTCCTCAGTGCAACTTTACACGGGATTGAATTGTGCCCCACTTTGCCCTGTGCTACAATTTTACCGGAAGGCTAGACCGTCTCGGCTAGCCTTAGAGGTGTTTGGGGAACAAAACATGGATTTGAACCTAACTCAATTATTACCACTCATTGAGGATATGCCTGCCTATCGCCAGCTTGTGGCCGAGCTACAAGAGGTAGATGGCAGCGCCAAGGTGGCAGTGCTTGACGCCGCTAAACCTTATCTAATAGCTGCCTTATACCACAGCCGGCGCCTGCCCATGCTTGTAGTTACAGCACAACCAAAAAATTGCAGGAAGCTCTATGAACAACTTCTGACCTGGGGTACTTCTGCCCAGATAAAACTATTCCCTGAGCCCGACGCCCTGCCCTACCAGCGAATCGCCTCAGATACCTCCACCGATTTAGAACGAGTACAGGTGCTATCAGCTCTAACTAATAATGAGTTTACCACAGAGGCTCCGTTAGTTGTTGCCGCTGCCTCAGCATTCATACAGAAGACAACCCCATACACTGATTTCACTTCAACCTGCCATAGCATAAAACTGGGAATGGGCGTTGACCCCTTTAAGCTGTTGAGTCAATGGCAAGCTATGGGCTACAGGATGGAAAACATAGTGGAGGTGCCAGGCACAATAAGCCATCGCGGTGGCATCATTGACATCTACCCTCCCACCAGCGACCTACCAGCCAGGCTCGAGTTCTTCGGTAACACCATAGATAGCATCCGAATCTTCGACCCGGCAAATCAGCGCTCGCTCAAGGCAGTGTCATCAATATCTATTAGCCCAGCCACAGAGCTACTGATACCCCAACTAAGCAGCAAATGGGAGTTAGAGCCAGTCATCAATAGTATCGACTTATCCAGCTGCAACCCTGAGGTGAGCCAGCAGTTCAAACAAGAACTAGCTATGCTGCTTAATAAGCAGAGACTAAGCAATATTCAGTTTTATGCCCCGCTGTTTAACCAGGACAGCATCCTGAGCTACCTCCCTAAAGATACCCTTATAGTGCTTGATGAACCTGCCAATATTAGGCTAGCCATAGAAGACCTGGCTGCCGAAGCCGAAGAATTGCGCACTGAGAAGCTAGAAGAGGCAGAACTCCCCCATAATTTCCCCAGACCACATTTCATCTGGAAAGAGCTAGAACCAAGGCTGAAAAGTAGACAGTGCTTGATGCTTACTACCTGGGATATCGCTGAAAATGAACAACCTTATCAGTTAAATTTCACTCCGGCCAGTAACTATGCCGGGCAGTTACCAATGTTCATCAAAAAGGTCAAGCAGATACTAAGGCAAAAACACAGACTCATCCTAATCAGCCATCAGGCAAGCCGATTGTCAGAACTACTTGACCAAGAGGACATTATTGCCCCACCCCTCACCCAAATCAACCAAATACCGCCACCCGGTTCGCTGACATTAGTCCAGGGCTCACTGGCTGAGGGTTGGGTTATTAATAATGATACTTATCTATTCACTGATGCTGAAATCTTTGGCTTAATTAAACAACGGCGTTTTATAAAGAAGCGCCCGGTAGCACATCACAAGTTCCTTACCGAGATAGCCCCGGGCAACTATGTGGTACATATCGAGCACGGCATTGCCAAATTCGCCGGTATTACCACGATGATGACTAACCACACTGAAAGGGAATACCTGGTGCTCCAATACGCTGCTGGTGATAAGCTTTATGTCCCTACCGACCAGATAGACCGTGTCAACCGCTACATAGGGTCCAGTGAACAGCCACCGGCGTTGAGCCGGCTGGGCACTCAGGAATGGACACGAACCAAGCAGAGGGTCAAGGAATTGGCGGAAGACACCGCTCAGGAATTATTAGCTCTTTATGCAACCCGAGAAGTGGTGCCCGGTTTCGCCTTTTCCCAGGATACAGCGTGGCAGCAGGAGCTTGAGGCTTCCTTCCCCTTTGTTG
>DUER01000167.1 GCA_011192075.1 Dehalococcoidia bacterium
CCCATCCATTTGCGGTTAACAGCAAATCAATATATAATCTACTTGTATAGACCTTACACAAGGCTGGTTATGTCAAAAATAATACGCATCTCATTACTAATAGGGTTATTACTTGTCGCTATTGTTACCCTTACCGCCATTGGGGTTGGGGCGAACAGCTCCCAGATTGACGTTCTCCATGTCAAAGGTGCCATCACCCCCCCCCTTGTTGATTATATTAGGCATGGCATTGACCAAGCCGAGGAAAATTATGCTATAGCCTGCATCATCCAACTGGACACACCGGGGGGTTTAGACACCTCCATGCGTGACATTGTGAAGGACATCGTCAATGCTCAGGTTCCGGTAGTGGTATATGTCTCGCCATCAGGGTCGCGAGCTGCCTCAGCCGGAGTATTTATTACTATGGCTGCTCATGTAGCCGCCATGGCACCAAATACTGCCATCGGTGCTGCTCACCCGGTGGCCATAGGTACTGAAGGTGAAGCTGAAATATCAGAGGCAATGGAGGAGAAGGTGGTCAATGATGCTGCCGCTTATATTAGAAGTATCGCTAGCGCCCATGGACGCAACATGGAATGGGCAGAAAAAGCAGTTAGGGAGAGCGTTTCAGCCACTGAACAGGAGGCTCTAGAGCTTAATGTCATTGATATGGTCGCTCCTAACCTTGACGCCCTCGTCGCCCAACTCGACGGTAGACAGGTAACTATGCTTGATGGCAGTATGGTCACTCTGGATACTCAGGGTGCCTCCATTAACTCGGTCAAGATGAGTCTCATTGAAGACTTTCTGTATGCTATTGCTGACCCAAACATTGCCTACATACTGCTAAGTCTGGCCATGCTTGGTCTAATGGTTGAAATCTCAAACCCGGGGCTTATTTTCCCCGGTGTAGTTGGTGGCATCTGTCTGCTACTTGCCTTCTACTCACTGGGAATGTTACCGGTAAACTACGCCGGGGTTCTGCTCATAGTTCTAGCCTTTGGTCTCTTCATCGGCGAGGTGCTTACCACGACCTTTGGTTTGTTTACCGCTGGGGGTATAACTTCACTAATTATTGGCTCTTTAATCTTATTTAAGGGGGGTCCATTATTTCAAATCGACCCGTGGCTGATTGCTACAGTAGCAATTCTCGTTGGTGGCCTCTTCGCCTTTATACTCAACCAGGTAATCAGAGCCCACCGCCGCCAGGCATATACCGGCAGAGAAGAGCTGATAGGAAAGACGGCTGTAGTCAAAGTGGCCCTAGAACCTGAAGGAACGGTTTTCCTGAAAGGCGAACGCTGGACAGCAGTATCAGAGACCGGTCGGGTGGAACCTGAGGAGACGGTGATTATAACTAAGGTGGACGGACTAAAACTATATGTAACCAAAAAAACAATAAAGGAGGTAAACAAATGAGCTCAATTGTTATCGGTATCATTGGTCTAACCCGGCTTATAATTATTCCGAAATCTTATTTTGCTGGGGGTCTACATTGTTTCAAATAGACCCATGGCTGATTGCCACAATAGCAATTCTTATTGTTGTTTTCATCGCCGTCGCCGTCATTTGGGGAATTCCGGCCCACCGGCACCAGATATCTGCAGGCAGGGAAGACCTAATAGGAAAGACAGCCGAGGTTAAGATAGCCCTGGAACCCAAAGGAGTAGTCTTCGTTGAGGGTGAACGCTGGACGGCAGTATCAGAAACGGGCCGGGTCAGTCCCGGGGAGGAGGTGATTATAACCAAGGTTGATGGCTTAAAACTATGGGTAACTAAAAAACAATAAAGGAGGTAAACAAATGAATTGGCCTGTTATCGTTGTAATTGTTGTAGCTGTGTTTATGGTCGCTGCGATGGCAATCAAGATTGTCGCCGAATATGAACGAGGTGTCATCTTCCGCCTGGGGCGACTAATTGGAGCCAAGGGCCCGGGGCTATTCTTTATTATTCCCTTCGTTGACCGGATGGTGAAGGTAGACCTCAGGGTGGTAACTCTGGATGTCCCGTCACAAGACATAATCACCAAGGACAATGTTACCGTCAGGGTAAACGCAGTAGTATACTTCAGGGTGGTTGACCCTGAGTCGGCTGTGGTTAAGATTCTAGACCACGTCAGAGCTACCTCACAGATATCACAGACGACACTGCGGAATGTACTGGGGCAATCTGAACTAGATGAACTACTAACCGAAAGAGAAAAGCTCAACCAGATGCTACAGGGAATCATTGATGAACACACCGACCCGTGGGGAGTAAAGGTCAGCACCGTGGAGATTAAGGAGGTTGAACTCGCTGAAACAATGAGGCGCTCGATGGCGGCTCAAGCCGAAGCAGAAAGAGAGAGACGAGCCAAAATCATCCATGCCGATGGTGAGTTCCAAGCCTCGGAGAGGCTGGCTCAAGCCGGAGCTGTTATAGCCAGGGAGCCAGTCACACTTCAGCTTCGCTACCTGCAAACGCTGACTGAAATAGCTACAGAAAAAAATAGCACCCTTATCTTCCCCCTACCCATTGACCTTATCACTATGTTCATGAACCGGGGTGCTAGCACCCAGCCAGGCAAAGAGCCTACAAAATAGCTAAAAGACAAAGTTAAGGTCGTTCATTAAGGGTAGATTGAAGGGGAGTAAGGAGAAGTAAATGTAGAGCCTGCTCCAGGTAGCAGGCTCTGGGGCAATTTTATTTAATCACGCAGGGTAATATCCCCAGCCATAATCTTAGTCAGGCTGCCATCTGAATGACGTAGTAGCAGGCTGCCATCGCTGGCTACCGATTCAGCTATGCCTTCGTAGCTGGTTATACCCCAGTTTACACTAACCCTCCTACCCAGGGTCACCAGCTTATCTCTCCATTCTTCATAAATAGACCCCCCAGCCGGCAAAGCTAGGTATAACCTCTCTATTTCCACTAACAGCCGCCGTATTAGCTCTAAGCGCGACACTTCTCTTCCCAGCTCATCGGAAAGACTGGTAGCAATGGGTAGAATCTCAGGAAAATCAGCCAGCCTGAGATTAACATTTACCCCGATACCTACAATAGCGTAGTTCACAATGTCTCTTCGTAATTCACTTTCAACTAGAATCCCACACACCTTTTTACCACGGATAAGAACATCGTTAGGCCACTTAACCTGAGCCTCCAAGCTAGTGACCGCCTCAATACTATGAACCACAGCTAGAGATGCCAACATAACCAGAGAGGGTAAATAAGCCACATCAGGGTAGAGAATAACAGACAAAGCAATACTCCCTCTAGGTGATAGCCAAAGGCGCTTCATTCGTCCCTTGCCTGCGGTTTGCTCATCAGCAATGATAATAGTGCCTTCGGCTGCCCCCTGTTGAGCCTCTCGCTTTGCCACCTCCATTGTTGAAGTCAGGCTGGGATAGTAAATAACCCTTTGGCCAATAAAACGGGTCTCTAAATTATTGGTGATAGAAGCCGATGATAAACTATTGTCTACCATTCCCATACTACCTTGTCTAAATCAAGCCCCAAGCCTTGTTGGGGAGAAGCCTACACCCTGAATTTTAACCAGATTTGCATCAACCTCAGTCTTAGCCCCCAATATAGTCTCCACAAGCCACAGATTGGTCTCTACATGCTCTGTCAGCCGTGGTATCCTGTATTCACTAATCCCGTCAGCCAAAGCAGCATAAAAAATAAGCTGGTCGGCTAGGTATCGATCAACTGTAGCCCCCGTAGCCAAATCCTCCGTCAAATTCCCAGCCACGTACCTACCAATGTCTTCCGAGGTTCGTCTTGGCTCACCTGCCCTATCAGCACCAATAATACACCCAGTATTAGTTACAGCATATAGGACAAGAGCGGCACCCCTCTGAAGCGCCTGAGTGTCATGGATAATCTCTATTCGGGTACGGTATCCCTTTAACCCAAGCACTTCATTACCCTTCTCCACCATTCTCTCACTCACCCTCCTCTCCTTAAGGTGGGAAGAAAGGGCAATCCCCTTGATTGCGGTCACCCGCCCCTGCTTAGCTAACCTGATTGGCTTTATTCTCCCCGTAATCGGTTTCAACCCCACCTCTATAATGCCACCCCCACGGGGTACATAGCCAGGACGAATAATATTAAGCCCGGCAGTTACACCCATCTTGGCCAGCGTGGGGAAAAGAACAAATTGCATATGGTAGGCAGAAGGAGCAAAATCTTGAAATAATCCTCCCGATATTCTAAAGCTTACCTCTCCCCGGGCAAAACAGGCAGCAGGCAAAAGGGTCATAGCCAGTAAAGTAGTAGACCCGGCTGTCCCTATGTCCCACTCATAATAGCCGCTTTTAACCTCTCCCCCAGGTTTAAACCTTATCTCCCTGGAACCAATCTCAGCGCCGTCCAGAGTGCCCTGACATATCTGCTCCAATGCCTCTATTGCTTTAAGATGCTGAGGTCTTAATCCCGGTTTTCCTCTCTTGGCTCGAATATTAGTAAGGCAGAGTTCCTCACCGAGCAGAGCAGCTAAGCCGACAGCAAAGCGAACTATAGTGCCACTCCCTGATTTCTGAGCCCCATCAATATTTATCATCCAGTCCCCTTTGAATTACTACTACTATGCTTGTCCACAACAAGCCTGAGTCCATCCTGTCCCACCACAACAACTTCCTCACCGGCGTCTATATTGGCACCCGATGATGTTGCTCCCCAAAGCTCACCCTTAATTCTGACCACACCCTTTGGTGCTAACGGACTCACCACCTTACCCTTAGTGCCAACCATAGCGGGCAGGCCAGCTACTACTTTCTTTCTTAGGGCTCGACTGCCTATTCGGTAGGAGATAACACTATAAGCACCCCATGCTGCCATCAAGGCAATAAGACCAGCCAAGGGGAAATTATGAATGCCTAACTCGGGCAAACCCCAAAGCACAATTACTACCAGGGCTGCCTCCTCCAGCAGGATGCTAAAAATAGCAAATATAAGTCTGGCAGTCATCAGCCTACCTCTCAGTGTTTATTATAACAGGAACTACTGGCTAAAGAGCTACCCTACGAGATTACTTATCAACCTCATCCCCTTTATCCCCTTCCCCTTGATAAAGGGTTAGCAAACGACCTCTATCTTATAGTTGCGCCAAGCGTTTAGTTAAAATACAATTGAACCACTAAACTTTGTGGGCTGATATGAGCTATAGAAGATGGAGCTTCATCGCTATTTTATTATTTGCTATTGGTTTAATATTCGGTTTGGCTACCCCGGCTAGCATCACCAGTACCATTTCTGAAGACATCGATGCCCTTGAGGAATTTGGCGGTACGTTAGCTTCGCTACCTCCAATCCTTACCGCCACACTCATCTTCGCTAAGAATGCCTCGGTCTTGCTTTTCAGCTTTGTCCTGAGCCCAATTTTTTGCCTGATACCTATTATGGCTTTAACTGTCAATGGCTGGATGCTTGCCATCGTGTCAACCATAGCAGTGGAAAAGGAGTCTTTTGGTTTTGTATTAGCCGCTGTGCTTCCTCACGGAATTATTGAACTCCCTGCCCTAATATTGGCTGAGGTAGCCGCCCTCAGCTTTGGTACAATAGTCACCCTGAGCCTATTTAAAAAAGAAAGGAGAAGACTCGTATTGCCCAACTTTAGGCAGAATCTGAAGTATCTGATGATAGCACTTGCCTTACTCTTGCCAGCAGCCATCATTGAAACCTATATTACCCCATTGTTTTTAAAATAATCAGGCAATTAAAGGAGGACTCTTTATGTATGAGCTAGGTTTAGCCTACCCTTTCTGGGTAATTGTTCTAATATGGCTAGCCAGAGTTATATTGCTAGCCCTAATTTGCACTCTTCTAGCTTGGCTCGGAATTAGGGTATTAGATGTTCTAACCCCCCATATTCATGAGCGCCAGCGAATAGGAGAAAGCCCTATTGCCACGGGATTATTTATTGCTGGTTTTTTCATACTGGTTGGTCTTGTCATTCACGGAGCTATTACTGCGCTGACTGTGGTTGTAGCCCCAATACTAGGATACATCTTTGATTTTAGAACGTGGGGTGTATTAGCTATAAGTTTCGTCATAAGCCTACTTGTTGGGATAGCCCTATTCCACATTGTTGATAAGCTAACCCCTAGAATACCATTTATAAGCATCAACAAAAGTCCGGTGGCGGTAGGTATCTATGTTTTTGGCTACCTTGTTTTCTTTGGTCTTATCCTACATGCAGCATTAACAACACCGCTATGAGGGTTTGATTATTATATTCCTTCTAGGAATAAATCTATGAACAGAACTAAGGTTGTAATAAGCTTAATGCTGGTATTGGCAACCGGCTTAGCCACTACTGGCTATGTATCGGCACATCCATCGTCAGGTTTCCGTGAGATAGAAGGTGAAGTATTTGATGACTGGGAAATATGTAGAACCAGAGCCAGTGGTGAAGACGGTTTTTATCAAATATCCGAGACTAGTTTTCGTCCGGTTATAGCTTTTGAGAGCCTGGGCGAGAGCGCTGCCCTGGCTTATAGCCTAGGTGAGCAGATTGCCCAAAAATACCCAGACCCAATACAGAGGGCAGAGCAAGTATTTCGCTTTGTCCGGGACCGGGTTCAGTATACCCCTGATAAAGACCTGTTTGGATATGATGAATTTGCCCAAAATGCCGATGAGCTGGCGACTGCAATTAACCAAAATGAGATTGGTTATGGTGACTGTGAAGATAGTGCTGTACTACAGGCAGTTATGTATAAAGGTGCCGGATACCGTTCAGCCATAGTGCTTGGCTCAGGTCACACAGCAACTGTGGTTTACCTACCTCAGTTTAAAAAGGCAACTGCAGTTTTTGAGTTAGAAGGCGAGCCGGGTTGGGTCTGGGCTGAAGCAACCGGCAGAAATAATCCTCTGGGCTGGGTACCTAAAGAGATTATCAATGTCAGGCTAGCGGCATATGAAATATCCGCAGAGGCAATAGCCCCGCTAAAACCACCTGCCGCACCCGCAATCGCCATTACCAAAACAGGCAAGGGTGCCTTAGCACAACCATTCCCGTTTATCGGTATAATTGGTTTGCTATGGTTCATCTCCTTGTTCAGAAAGAGACGCTAAATATCGTCCTACCACCTACCATAGCTCTCATAAGAAACAATTTCGGAAAGT
Organism: Dehalococcoidia bacterium; assembly: GCA_011192075.1. Classification (GTDB taxonomy): domain Bacteria; phylum Chloroflexota; class Dehalococcoidia; order Dehalococcoidales; family S120; genus S120. The sequence continues at coordinate 7,093 of DUER01000167.1, forward strand.
TCCTTCCTCGGCCTCGCTTCAGGTTCCTGGTCAGGGTAGCCGAGAGGAGTCATCTCAACCACGCAAAAACCGTCCGGTACCTCTAGAATACTAGCTGCCTTCTTAGCATCAAAAAAGCCAATATGCACCGTGCCCAGTCCCAGCGAGTGGGCAGCCAATACCAGGTTTTGCATAGCCAGGGCTACATCAAACATATACCAGTAATCACCCTTATCTGTGGCTGGTTCTCCATGATAACAGCCTGCCTTCCCTAGCTCAGCGCAGGCTACAATAACTACCGGTGCATTTCTAACCGCCTCAAGGGCCGGGTTAGTCTCCCTAAGCGTGCTAGCTAATTCCATCTTTATATTGCTATCCCGCACCACAATAAATCGCCAGCACTGGCTATTAGTCCAGGAGGGTGCCCATCGGGCAGCCTCCAGAACCTGCGCTACAGTCTTGTCATCTACCGGGGTAGTCTTGTATTTACGAATACTCCGCCTTGTTTTAATCGCCTCCGTTACTTCCATAGCTATCCTCCTTCAGGTTTCTGGCAGATGGCAAGGCTCTTTTAAAACTCCTTCATTCCTCTTCCCAAGCGTCCTTACCTATAAGAGAGACAAAGCAGCATCCCCCCAAATTCTCCACTATATTCTTCCTTCTACACCTGGTGACTTTGTACAACTCTTGCACATAGCGTGAGCCTACAGGAATTACTAGCCGACCATCAATTGCTAGCTGAGCTAGCAGGTCAGCCGACACCCTAGGTGCGCCAGCAGTAACCATTATGGCATCATAAGGCGCTTCATCAGGCCAACCTAAGGTATCCTTAGCCAAGTGCACCGCAATATTGGCGTAACCCAGGCTATCTAATACTTTCTTCGCCGTCTCAGCCAGAGGAGCTAGACGTTCTACGGTTATCACCAAACGAGCTAATTGAGCCAGAATAGCTGCCTGATACCCACTGCCCGTACCTAGTTCCAGCACCTTTTCTTTACCGGTGAGTTCTAATGCCTGAGTCATAAGGGCAATAATAAATGGTTGAGAAATTGTCTGGTCTAAGTCGATAGGGAGCGGTCTATCTTCATAGGCGAAGTGCTGACTCTCTGGCGGCACAAAACGTTCCCGAGGTATACGTGCCATAGCCGCCAATACCCGCTGGTCCTTAATCTCCGTGCTAAGATGCTCAACTAGCCTGGCTCTTGCTGCTTCGAAGTCCATGCCATGCACTCAACTGCCGGGATAAAGTCAGGATAAAACCAAAACTAACACCACCAGAATAACCAGTGTTATCCCAGCTAGAATGCCAATTCTCCGCAGCTCGGTAATTATATAGGGGTAGCGAGCGGTAGTTACTGTTACCGATGGAGCGGGCGCACTTGGTGAAGAAGCTGACACCTCAGGCTGAGGTACAGCCTCATAAGTTTGAGAAACGGGTGGCCGCTGGGCAGCAATAGCTAAAGAGTCACGCCCACTTCGCCTTCTTTTACTACGAACCGGATGCTTCCCCTTACCGTGCCGTAACTTACCCGACATCTGGAACCTCCCTATAAGGTTGTGCTAGAGAGGCTTGACCTCTCACTATCCTACTTAGCCCGGGGGTGGGATTTTTCATAGCTACGCCGAATATGCTCGCTAGTAAGATGGGTGTAAACTTGTGTGGTCGAGATATTGGCGTGACCTAGCATTTCTTGAACATACCTCAGGTCAGCCCCGCCACTCAGCATATGAGTAGCAAAGCTATGTCTTAAAGTATGAGGAGTGACGTCAGCCTCCAGATTAGCTGATTTAGCGTACTCTTTTAGTTTTTGCCAGAAGCCCTGCCTAGTCAGCCTATCACCACGAGGATTAAGGAATAGAGCCCTCTCTTCCTTGTCGTGCGCCAAGTTAGAGCGTGCTTGTTCTATATACTCCTTTACGACTAAGGCAGCTTGCTGGTGGATAGGGATAAGCCGTTCTTTATGTCCCTTACCAAAGCATCGGACAAAGCCACCTTCTATGTCTACATCACCCAAATTTAAAGACACCAACTCGCTCACCCTCATACCACTGGCATATAATAACTCCAGCATCGCCTTATCTCTTTTGGCTTCCAGCGTAGACAGCTTGGCTGGTTGCTCTAGTAAAAGGCGAGCCTGGCTGATTGAGAGAGGTTTAGGTAATGACTTGCCTATCCTGGGTGAAGGCACATCCTGCATTGGGTTATCCTTTATCTTATCCTCAGCCACCATAAAGGCAAAGAAAGACTTAGCGGCAGCTACTTTGCGGGCTACCGTGGTAGCCGCATAATTCCTTTCCTTAAGGTCAATCAGATAGGTTAACATCCCTTGCCGACTAAAACTAGCCCACGATGGAGGTAGTCCACGCTTGGCAGTCTCTTCTTCAACAAAGCTGGCTAATTGATACAGGTCATTTTGATAAGCAAGCTTCGTGTTATCCGAAAAGCCCTTCTCCACAACTAGATAATTTAGAAAGTTGTCAATATCCTCTTTCATCTCACCTTCCCATCACTAAATAGAGCTGTTTATATATTTTAACATATCAATTAGTAAACATAAAGTTTCTATCAGAGAAATTCAAGGACAAGCCTCACTTGCAGAGATTACTCTCAAATAGAAAGGGAGTGGTAGCTAAAAACTGAATTAGTAAAGGCAGAAAAAGGACGATAACAAAAATTTTCTGAAAGGGCTTCGTCCTTTATCTCACTTCGTAGGCTATGCTAAAATGAATTTTGAGGGAGTTTTGGAGAAATCATAGCAGGAGAACGTCTTATCAAAAAGGAGGAAAGATGGAAGAATATATCAGGATAAAGACTGATGCTTTGCAGGAATTTACTACCAATGTATTTAATAAACTTGGTGTCCCGCTAGAGGATGCGAAAATAGCAGCCGATATACTGATAACCGCCGACCAAAGGGGTATAGGCTCCCACGGTCTCCAGAGGCTTAAGAGATATACCAACGGACTGAAAGCAGGAGTAATGGAGCCAATTGCGGATATTAAAGTGTTGAAAGAAACGCCAAATACACTGCTTATCTCGGGTGGAGACGGGCTCGGGCAGGTTGTAGGCTATAAGGCTATGAAGCTTGTTATAGATAAGGCACTGAAAAATAATATCGCTTTTGCCGCAGTCCGTGATTCTAATCATTACGGGATTGCCGCGTGTTATTCAATGATGGCACTTGAACACGACCTTATTGGGCTTTCGCTAACAAATTCGGCAGTACTTGTAGTACCAACCCACGGTAAAAATGCACTAATGGGGACAAACCCCATTTCTATTGCTGTTCCTGCGGGTACGGAGCGACCGTTTGTATTGGATATGGCAACCTCAACCGTTCCCAGGGGTAAACTTGAGGTCTTTGAGCGTGAAGGTAAAACAATGCCAGTCAGTTGGGCAACAGATGAGTTCGGGAATGCAACACAGGATGTATCAAGGGTGCTGGCAAACTTGCTTGATAAGAAGGGTGGTGGACTACTACCACTTGGTGGTGCCGAAGAAGAAGATGGCGGTCACAAAGGATACGGATTGTGTTTGGTTGTGGATATATTATCAGGAGTACTCTCTGGTAGTGCCTTTGGGCCGAATCTCTATGCTAGGAAAGATGTCCCTGCCAAGGTATCTCATTTCTTTGGGGCTATAAAGATAGATGCATTCATCGAACCAGCCCTGTTTAAGAGTATTATGGACGCGTATATAAATACACTTAAGAATTCAGAAAAGGCAGCTG
>DUER01000168.1 GCA_011192075.1 Dehalococcoidia bacterium
AAGTGTCAACCCAATATAACACCACCTGTAGTACTCGAACCGAGGAAACATTCATAATAAATCCTAATATAAACGAACATTAAGCCGGTAGTGAAGCACTATAGCCAGCCCATAATCGGTTGACTAGTCTGAACAATGTATTATGAAGTTATAGTAACTGCCCCCAACTGGACCAGCACCAACCACGATAGCATCGTATCTTTTAGCCATAAGTCACCTCCTCTTCCTTTTAACTATCCAACATGAAGTGGTGCCAGCCGACGCCGCAAATTAGCGATTCCAGTGCACTTCCTTCGCCCGCTCATCTCACCTCACCTATTCATATTGCTTTTAAGGTCAGGTCATGTGCTAGGACTTTAATGTAGTCCTCTCTTGGGAATTTGGCAATACTAGAAAAGTTATAATATTGTCCCAGTAAACTACATACCAGGCGAATGCTATATGCAGACGTAGTGTTTAATGATTTTGGCAAGGAATCACAGTATAGCAATCAACAGGACTTTACAATGAGAAAAGCAAAGTATACAATGTGCCTTGAGAAACTCCATGCGTTAAGGCCTGGCGCAAAGAGGGCTAATAAAATAGTTAGGAGGAGAAGAAGTGGCTGCTAAATTCGGGTATGCCGGGAAAATACTGAAGGTAGACCTTTCCTCGGCAAGTATGAGCGATATCCCCACGTCTGATTATGCAGATAGATTCATCGGGGGGAGAGGCATTGCTGCCAAGATATACTGGGATGAAGTCCCACCGGAATCCAAGGCCTTTGACCCGGAGAATCGGTTTATGGTTATGACTGGCCCCATGGCTGGTTATCCAGGAATAGCCGGTTCTATTTCTCAAATCTGCGGAAAATCATCGGCTACCAACCCAGAGCAGTTCTTTTATACCAGTATGGGAGGGGACTGGGGAGCTCACCTCAAATTTGCCGGTTACGATGGAGTTGTTGTTTACGGCAAATCAGAGAAGCCGGTGTATCTTCTGGTACAGGATGGTAAGGCTGAATTAAGGGATGCCTCAGCCCTATGGGGCAAAGACTCGGCTGAGACGCGAGAAATGCTAAAGGGTGAACTGGGAAAGTCGGCAAAGGTATTGTCAACTGGTCCGGCTGGTGAAAATATGGTGACATTCGCTTCAACTCTTGCCGAAAGAGATGCCGCTGCCTGGGGTGGAGCCATTATGGGCTCAAAGAAACTAAAAGCGATCGTGTCAAGGGGGAAGGATAGCCGGCCACCGGTAGCTAATCCAGAGAAGCTTGAGGAACTGAAAAAATATCTGCGAGGGGTGGGGTATGGAGCGGGCTATGGGTTGGGGAAATTTCTTGAAGCACCATCGCTTATCAGGAAGCCGGAGATCTGCTACGGCTGTGTAAAAGGCTGTGGCCGTGGTATGCAAGAAACAGCAGACGGCATAAAGGCGAAATCTAGCTGTCAGAACGCTGTTTTTTATCTATTCGCGGCTGATGATTATTATGGAAAACGGACTGATGTTCACTTCCACGCTAGTAGGCTTACCCTTCATTACGGACTTGAAACCCATGCCCTGGCGGCCATAATACAGTGGCTTACGGATTGTTATAAAGCAGGTGTTTTAACCGATGAGAACACGGGCATTCCTCTATCGAAGTATGGAAGCTTGGAATTTATAGAAACCCTGGTGAAAAAGATATCATTGAGAGAAGGCTTTGGTAGTGTTCTGGCTCAGGGGCTTCATCAGGCTGCCGAATCTGTAGGAGGTAAAGCAAAGGAATTAGTTACTGACTATGCTGACAAGAATGGGCAAAAGGTGGTGTATGGACCGCGGTTGTATAATATAAACGGTCTCTTTTACGCCACGGAACCCAGGATGACACTTCCAACATTGCATGAAATATGTATGCCAGTGGGACAGTGGAACGAGTGGGTTAAAGGAGTGGAAGGTGCTCATATGTCTTATGATGTGCTCCGTGATATTGGCAAAAGGTTCTGGAGGAGTGAGCTTACCTTTGACTTCTCTACCTATGAAGGTAAAGCAATAGCTGCCAAGAGAATCCAGGACAAAATGCGCGCCGAGGAGAGCCTTATTCTTTGTGCCTTTTTCTACCCGGTTAGGTCTATTAAACATACAGAAACTCATAAAGGTGACCCTACTATTGAGAGCAAACTTTTTTCGGCTGTTACCGGGAATGAAACAGATGAAGAGGGGTTAAATAAAATAGGCGAGAGGGTGTTTAACCTGGAGAGAGCGGTGCTTGCACGTGAAGACCCTCGGGGAAAGAAGGTCGATGAGCTTCCTGAGTACAGTTTTGAAGTACCAATGGAAAATGAAGGTCGGAACACAGAATTATTGGTACCGGGGAAAGACGGTGAGCCGATAACCAAGAAGGGTACCGTGGTTGATCGGGAGAAGTTTGCCCAAATGCTGAGTGAGTACTATGAGCTAAGGGGGTGGGATAAGACCAGCGGTCTGCAAACTAAGCAAAAGCTAATTGAGCTTGACCTTGGAGATGTTGCCGAAGGCTTGGCGCAAAGAGGGCTAATTACGTAAACTACGTTGCTTGGCGATCGTGTGAATCATCAGTAAAAATGGGACACATTTGGGCATCAGTTAATGGGCACTCTGATCAAAAGGAGGTTTATAAGTTTCCCCCGATTGTGGTTGCTTTTACACACGAATTCACCGGAAAAACGGCTCCTTTTTTGAATTATGCGCTCAACTCACGTATTGATTCTTCAAGAGCCCTGCCTTACTAATATCACCATACCCAGGTGAATATTTCAATGTTGGTTATGGTAAATAAAAATCCTTTTCATTCATGTAATAACCTCCTTCTTAATTTAGTTATCCCTTCTGTTTTCATACCGTTTATGCCTTGTGGCATATCGATCCTTTCTGGCTTATCTATAAACCGTTCGGTTTAGTCGAGCCTATTCTGGCTCATTTACAAACTGCTTCTGCTTCTGCCACAGTTTCTCATAGAGCTCAGGCCGGTCATTCTTGAATAGTTCCAGGTTCTGTTCGATAAGAACCGCGGGCACTCCCACCTTATCGGTCAAACTTTTATAGAGGTAGTCCACTTCCTCGTCAGAACACAACGAGTTCAATGAGAAATACCTGTTTACAGTACTGAAATAGGTTGGATCATTAAATTCAAAGGCCTGCTGCCACCAAGCTATGTACTCCCGGTAGCCATTTTGGCCATTAAGCTCTTTCTCAATGGCTTTGACTCCCAGGTAGCCGCAGGCGACAGCTCCCTGAATAAGGGTTTCAATAGTGGCACCGGCATCACCGACAATTAAGACGTTGCCGGCTACCGGTTCTTTTACTGGGGTGCGGATGAAGTTGCCATAAGCGGTCTTCCTTAGCACCCGGGAGTTCTTAAACCAGGGTGCGTAGCGGGGTAGTTTCATGAACTCGTCCAGAGCTGTACTCGGCGAGGCCTCGTCAAAAGTTGCTGTGGATATCATTATCTGCCCACCGGCCAGGGTGTAGATGAGGATATTAGCATACCGGTTAAGGCTTGGCACGGAGACAAGCAGGAAACTTGCCGGGAGATTAGTCTCCACTCCCTCCATAACGTAACCGATACCCTTTAGCCGTGAGCTAAGCACTTGGCGGTTCTGATTTAGACCCAGTCCGTCTACAATCTGTGATTCTATACCATCAGCGGCGATAGCCTTTCTAGCTTCCATGGTTTGCTCACCCGACCTGGTTTGCACCGTCACCCTGACGCCGTCCGGGGTGTTTTCGGCACCGAGGGCCATTATTTCGGTTACGATATCTACCCCGGCCTTTTCAGCCTCAGAGAGGAGACCGGATAGGAAGGCTTCTTTCTGGAAAAAGAATGTTACGGGGTTATCATTATGTTTCGGGTATCTGTCAATTATATATCCGGATGGTGAGAGGTGAGGGTACTGGTAATAGGGCCTAATTGGACCCCGGTAATCAACAGAAAAGCCCAGGGTGGGGAAGATAAACCGGTTTTTTTCTTTACCTACCTCCAGGTTCACCGGTTCCCGGAAACAGTATATACCCGACTTGGTAGCGCCTTTGTAGGCGATATAGAAAACCTGGCAACAGGTTCGATTTATCTCGGTGATGTCCTTTTTCCGTTCAATTAGCCTGACTTTCAGGCCGTCCTCAGCCGCCGTTTTGGCAGCCATTAAGCCACCTGGTCCCGCTCCACACACAATAAGATCATATTTCATAATTGAACCTCTCCTTATCCGTGCCTGTATTTCTACACTTATAACAGAGCTCGGGACGATAATACCTTTTTCACTAAAGATTGAATGGGCACAGTCGAAAGTAAATCAACCCCTTACTGAAAATTCTTGAAAGAGAGTTGACTTGGTTCCCAGCCCGGTTTTACAGCTTACAGAAAGGTTAAGTTCTCAAAGGAGAGCAGTGCTTTTTCCTTCCCAAAGGTTGCTATAGACGTTTGACCTGAGGGATCATCCTCTAATATATGCCGGTTATACTCCCTCCGGAAAGCAGCTATCTTCTCCAGCCTCTGGCTATCCTTAACCGGTTTTGCCTTACGCCAAAAATCCAGTACAAATTCGAAAAACTGTCTGGTAAAATCAAGTACCTGGCCGAGATATTCAATAGGAATGTAGCGTATGTATTCGATTGGGGAGATGTTAGCCTTGACGAATTCCCCAGGCTCCCCGAACCCCGACATCGGCTCTGACGGTAGATTCCCTATCGCTTCACGCCACGCTCTTAAGGGCTCTGTATACTTTCTGTTACTCTCCTCATCCTTAACCAAAGGCTTGGCTTCAAATTCAGCGAATATCTTGTCTTTCCCATCTTCACCTGGGACAAAGGCAATGTTCACCACAATAAAGGGGAAATCATACTCATCTTCGCCCATAATCATGATAACGGCACCGACGAGCTTACCCCCTATATCGTGTTTAATAACCGATACCTTCTTTATTTTATCAGCTTTGTAACGAAAAGCCTGATTGGACACTTTCCCATAGGTAGGGTGTTCACCTTTCATGGCCCTCAGTTCCTCAGGCAGAGGATAGTCAACCAAGTTCATGTCTTTTTTCAATATCTCGATTACTATGTCGCTAAGAATGTATTTGTTCAATACCATTCCTCCTAACTCACCTCATCACAAGGTTCATAATTTAGTTAGCTTCCTGCCGGGGGTGGTCCAGTCTTGATTAATTTCTCGTAAAGCTCCGGTCTTCCCTTTTTGATTAAGTCCAGATTGTTAGCAATCAAACCCATAGCACACCCTACTCTACCCTCGAACAGGCTATAGATATAGTCTACCTCCTCATCAGTGCATATTTGGTTCAGGGGGAAAACGGCGGCTACCTTCCAGTAGTGAGGGTCATTAAAGGCAAAGGCCCTCTGCCACCAATCTATGTATTCTTGATAACCCTTCTGTCCATTAAGCTCCTTCTCGATGGCTTTGACTGCCAGATAGCCACAGGCAAGGGCACCCTGTATCCAGGTCTCAACTGGAGCCCCGGCATCACCGACGATAACCACGTTTCCGGCTACCGGTTCCCTTATTGGGGTGCGTAATCCGACATCACTTCCAGCAGCTGTCTTCTTTACTATCCGTGCGTTACGGAACCATGGAACGAAGCTGGGATACTTCATGAAGTTGTCAAAAATCGTGGTGGCGGAGAGATTACTGGTTGTTAGAACCCAGGATAAGACCCTATTCTCTCCCGCAATACCCACCCCAAAATTCATTGGGCTTAGACTGGGAATCGCAATCCACAGAAAAGAAAACGGAGGGAGGTTAGTCTCCACCCCTTCCATCTCGTAGGCAAGAATTTTTATCGGTGGCGTCATTACCTGCCGGCTGTTATTCAATCCCAAGCTGTCTACTATAATCGATTCTCGCCCATCAGCGGCAATAGCCTTACTCGCCTCAAGTGTCCGTTCCCCTGACTTTCCTCGGATTCGTACCTTGACCCCGTCCGGGGTATCCTCTGCTCCCATGGCGACAGTCTCCTGTAAGACCTCTACCCCTGCCTTTTGGACTGAGGCAAGGAGACCAGCCAGAAAAACCTCCTTGTCGTAGTAAAGCGCCCAGATCTTATCATATGGCTTGTGTCTGTGTATTATATACTTGGATGGGGAGAGGTCAATCCAGTGGTAGCAAGGGGTATAGCTACCGTCGTAGTCGATGGAAAAGCCAGGACCTGGGAAGTGAAACCGACACTTATCGGCAAGGAGTTCTACCGAAACCGGCTCAATATATCCGTCCGCATGTGCTTTACCCGCCTCGGAATCGGGGCTAGCAGTTACCTTATGGGTGTAGAATAGTTGAGCACAAGCCCGGTGAATCTTGGTAAGATCCTTTTTCCGCTCAATTAGAACAACCTTCAAACCATCCTCAGCTGCCGTCTTGGCTGCCATCAAACCCCCCGGTCCACCGCCAACAACAATTAGATCGTATTTCATTTTTAGCCTCCTTTTATTGTTTTATTCTTGACGTATATTAATCAAAACCCGGGTAGTGCCTCCATGGGCCAAGGTATACTTCAGGGCCTCCATCTCCGTATATTGCACCATCAGCCTCTGGTGGATAGGTTGCCAGTAACGGCTCGATGTCCTTCACCGCCTGGTCAATAGCCTGCTTCAATTTCTCATAAAGATCCGGCCTTTCCTTCTTGACCAGTTCAGGGTTTTTAGCAATCGCCAATTGTGGCACTACTCCCTGGTCCTGTAAAAGCTGATAGATATAGTCTATTTCCTCTGCCGAACATGAATCGAACACAGAGGCATATGTAACCACCCTCTTGAAATAAGCGGGCTCGTTAAAGTAGAAGGCCTTCTGCCACCAATCTATGTATTCCTGGTAACCCTTCTGTCCACTAAGCTCGTTCTCAATAGCTTTGACTGCCTGATAGCCACAAGCAACAGCACCCTGTCTCCAGGTTTCAATAGGAGCTGCAGCATCACCAATAATCACCACGTTTCCGTCTATCGGTTCCCTTATCGGAGTGCGAATAGTGGCAACCATGGCCATTTCCTTCACTACTTGGGCATGGCGGAACCAGGGAGCGTACATGGAAGACTTGGCAAAGTCCTTCCAGTTACTCCCCACAAACTTTGTATTTCCTCCCCAGGTACCCATGCCGAAACTTCTACCAATCCCTGTATTGGGAAAGGTGGGACACTCAAAGTGTAGCCAAGAGTATTGGTGCTCAGGGATGGTGCACTCCACTCCTTCCAGTACGTAGGAAAGCTCGCGTACCCGATCGATTACCTGCCGTCTTTTATTTAGGCCCAGGCTTTCCACAATCCTCGAGCCGAACCCATCGGCGGCAATAGCCTTCCTCGCCTCCAAGGTCTGTTCTCCTGACTTTCCTCGTACTAGCACCTTGACCCCATCTGGGGTGTTCTCTGCTCCTAAGGCGGTAGTTCCCAGCTGAACCTCTACCCCTGCCTTCTCGGCTAGGGAGAGGAGGCCAACTTCAAATGTCTCCTTTGGGTAATAAAAGGCAAAGAGCTCATGCTTAAAAGGGTACACCCTATACCCAGACGGAGAGACCCAGATGGCATTCGTGTAGGGCACCAGGGGGCCTTCGTAGTCAAGTGAGAAGCCTAGCTTAGGCCAGACAAACCTGTAATTATCGAGATTGACCTCTACATTGAACGGCTCAAGGTATCCGTCGGGGGTTATCCATTTGAGGTAGGCTAATTGAAGGCAAGCCCGCCTGAAGTCGGCAAACTCTTTTCTCCTCTCGATTAGAACGACTTTCAAACCGTCTTCAGCCGCTGTCTTGGCTGCCATCAGCCCTCCCGGTCCACCTCCAACAATAATTAGATCATATTTTATAGTTTTCCCCCTTTACTGTTTCCTTTTGTAAATCAGGGGTTAGGTCTCAGCTTTGGGCACCATTTTTTCCGCTTCCTCATAGCTCTTCTTTAATCTCTCATAAAGCTCCGGCCTTCCCGGCTTGATCAGCTCCAGGTTTTCAGCAATTATAGTTTGAGGTGGTCCTTGCTTGTCTTGCAAAAGGTTATAGACATAGTCCACATCCTCATCGCAGGACCAGGCATTACCCAGAGCAAACATCCCCAACACCATCCTGAAGTAATCGGGGTTATGAAAGTAGAATGCCCTTTGCCACCAATCTATATATTCCGGGTAACCCTTTTGACCACTGAACTCCTTCCCGATAGCTTTGACTGCCATATATGCCGAGGCAAGTGCACCTTGTATCCAGGTCTCCGTAGGAGATCCGGCATCACCGACAATTACCACATTCCTTTCTACCGGTTCCCTTATCGGGGTAAGAATTCCATGTTTAGCCCCACTAACACAACCAACCTTATTCACCACTCGGGCATGGCGGAACCAGGGAGCAAAGGTAGGATGCTTCATGAACTTCTGGAGAACCTCTTCTGTCCCGGAACCCAATGCGACCTTATCACCTGCCGCCTGACCCATAAAGATAACCATGAGGCGGTTAATACTGGGAATGCAGGGCGCAATCCAAGTAAACGGAGGGAGACCAGTCTCCACCCCTTCCAGCTCGTAGCAAACCAGTTTCACTGGTGGGCTAAGCACTTGTCGTTTTTTGTTCAAGCCCAGACTATCTACAATATTCGAGCTGATACCATCAGCGGCAATAGCCTTCCTTGCCTCCAGGGTTTGTTCTCCTGCTTTTCCTCGTACCCGAACTCTGACCCCGTCTGGGGTGTTCTCTGCTGCAAGACCGATAGTTTCTGGCAGGATTTCTGCTCCAGCCTTTTGGGCCGATGAAAGAAGGCCAGCTAGAAAGGTCTCCTTGTCGTAGAAAAACCCCCAGATAGTATCCTTTCTCCGGTATATCGGATACCCGGATGGCGAGAGCTCAATCCAGTTGTAATAAGGCTTTAAGGGGCCATTGTAATCAAGAGAGAAGTCGGGTCCAGGGAAGTTAAACCTATATGTAGTGTCATTGACCTCTACCGCAACTGGCTCAATGTACCCGTCTCCATGTAACCCCGCTTTACTAGAACTCAGTTTGCGGATGTAGAATATCTGAGCACAGTACCGATTAATTTCGGTAACATTCTTTTTCCGCTCGATTAGAACGACTTTCAGGCCGTCCTCAGCCGCCGTCTTGGCAGCCATCAGCCCTCCCGGTCCCCCCCCAACAACCACTAGATCATATTTCATAGTTTTCCCCCTTTAGTATTTCTCATAAAGTAGTTTTAAATATTCTTGAAGGGAAAAACAAGACATATAGAAGACGAAAAGCCCGACCCGATAGTAGATAGGACAAGGTAAATAACCTCTATTGGCTTGGGCATGCTTTCATATCTGGTGATTTCAGCTCTGACAAATTTATACCCAAGTTAAGGTATAGCCACTCCCTCGATAAATCCCAGACCTATATTCCTAAGCTGGGGCTTACAAACACCGAAAATTAACAATAAAAATCCACAAGCCCCCCACCTGAGCTAATAGCTCAGTTGACTAAGCCCCAGCTTTTAATGGGGGGCATTTCAGTGCACTCACCGAACCTCTAGCCTATTCCTCTAAGCCAAGAAACATTGAGAACCTAGGTATGTCTGCCTTGTAACTCGCCCATAGCTCTAACCATTCCTCAGTTGTAGGGTCTACCGCTATCCCAGTGTCATCAGCCTCGTCTTTGGCCGCCTGGTAAGCCTCGACATACTGGGTTATTAAATCTATGTTCTGCTGCTGCCTGGCTTCGTGGGCTGCTGTCCAAAGACCCTTCTCATTGAGATATTTTTTCAGCCCATCATGTACCGGAATGAAACAAGTCTCCGTAAGATCCATTAAAGTGTCAATTGTCATATACTGGTTCCAGGCGTGGTTATCCTTAAAGCTGTCGTAGTTTTCATCCAGCCATTTGGCTAAATGGTATATTAGATCAGGGTCAGCGTCGGCTCTAACATATATACCGGTGTTCGCAAGTGTAGTGGTAACACCAGCGATGGCCTCCGGCGGTCCCTGTGTCGCCTCACCAAATGAAATAACAGGATAAAACTCTAGGAATCTTCTCGCCCCCTCCGGGTCTTCATCGGCCGGCAAGTTTATAAAGCGTATCCCATGCGGAGCTGCAGCTGCCTCCACTGTAGCTGGGGATGTGTTGAAAGCCATGGAAATATCAGCTTTTCCATCTGATATCGCTCTCATAGCTGCCCCGTAGCTACCGACCGGAACCCATTCTACATCGTCAATATCAACGCCAGCCCAGGCCATCAAAGCCGAAGGGAAACCTTCTATAAAGCCAGGGAAGAAGGCGAAATCGACAAACTTGACCCCCGGTTTTATGTCTGAGGGTTCATATATATCGGAATCCCCCCTGACGACGAAGCCAGAGTTAGACATACTGTATGAATACATAAGTCTTATCTGGAAAGGACCCCCATCTCTTACTGCATTTCCAGCTTTTGCCTCCATTAAATCAGCCACCATAGATGGGGACTCAGCAACAGAGTGAAAAAGGCCAGTCTTTACCCATTTAAATCTTAGCATGGGGTTGACTTCAGGCACTACCCTTATATTAATACCGGTATCCGCGGCCAGCG
>DUER01000169.1 GCA_011192075.1 Dehalococcoidia bacterium
TACTAGCATTATGTAAGCAAGAATTAGTTATGAGTAGGGTAATGGATATTAGCCTTAATATATTCAACCTGACATAACATATATAGTGCGTCCCATAATATGCAGTTTATAATGGTAGTGGTTCACATAAGCCGTGTTTGACTAAACACGGCAATTAATACAGCGCTAGTGCCAACAAAAATACTAGAAAGGGGCAAAGAATGCCGCGGCTTTTGCATTCTCTTTGGTTGCCCTTATCATGTCTATATCACCTCTCGCACCTGACTCTCCACCTGCCTCATACAATTTTTTCAACTCTTGGTCTATTTGGTTTATTTGTTGATCTAGATAAATCTGCCATAGCTCATCAGCTCCAAATTATCTCTTTTTATCCAAAGCATATATTTTAGATATCTCATTCCACCCCACAAAAGCATTCAACTCCGCCTTATTCGATAACTTACGACTTTCAAAGAGTAACTTCCAGATACCCATACCGGTTAATCCTACAGCGAAAAACCACAGCACTCCATTTACTGCCCAAAGCCAACCTGGCATTATCATAATTTTATTATATCCCTCTGGAAACTTAATTTTACCAAATAGCCCGGAAGGCTGCGATGGCACGTATGAATGTGGCACCGACGCTAATAACTATTGACCATTCCTTAATCCAATTTGCCGCCATACCATCATTATACCACAATTTTACCTTAAAGTATTATGTCAACTTATAATCTTCCTTTTGTCGGCATACCCCCGGCAAAATCCAGCCGGGACAACTCAGTATGTTATAATAAAAGAGCCAGAAGAGTGGTTTATCAATGACAAGGAATCTTGTTTTGCTAGTGGTGCTGATTATCGGGCTCGTATTTTCCGGCTGCTCCGGTGCAGTTAGGGATATGGGCCTGCTTCAGGGTTACGTGAATATTGGTCCCTTATCGCCAGTGGAAACACCGGGAGAGACGCCTCCCGTTCCCTGTGAAGTTTACGAAGCAAGGAAAATAATGGTTTATGATAAAAACGGACGCAATCTGGTTAAGCAGGTAGACATTGAGTGTGGTGGGAGATATAGAGTGGAATTAGAGCCCGGTGCCTATACAGTAGATATCAATCATATCGGGATAGACAGCAGTAGTGATGTCCCCGAGAAGATAGAGATAAAACCAGGACTGACATTTAGGCTCGATATTGATATTGATACAGGGATAAGGTAACCTCTCAAATAATATCTAAAGAGTAAAAGAGGGGCCAAGCCCCTTTTCTTAATATTAAGGGGGAGGGTTGCTAAGTAAAAACAGAAGGGAATGACAGAAAACAAGTGGGCTAATTAGCCCTATACTATCTCTACAGGTATAAGACCACTAAAAAAGATTTCTAGGGCCCTAGATTTTGATTTGAGAGCGTCGTTTTGAGGGAGAGTCAATATCGCTGGGATAAAACAAAAAGGTGACCTGCAAAACAAAGATGTATCATCGTTCTTCCGCACTAGACGCCGAACCTCTTTTTTTAAGCAGAGTATCAAAGGCTTCGAACCACTTCGATTTAACATCGTCAGACCAAGACGGGTCAAAAGTGGGGAATTTAGCCAATACCATTTCGTCCCATGTTGTTTTCCTGGAACTCAAGTCTGTTGCTGGTGATGTCAGTGAATTCCTGTCTGTCTCCGCCTTTGCTTTTGCAGTTTTCTTTCTTCTTATATCGGTGCTAGAACGAAGTGTTCGGGATCTCTTCAATATAAACGGCGACAAAGCTATGCCAGCATCGCTTTCCAAACTGATAAAAAACTTGATACACTTACGTCCCACATCACCAGTGACCCCATAAACATTATAAAACGTCTCTTCCAGTTGGGCATAGGTTGCCACCTGTGGGTCAAGCGACTCATCTGAAATAAATTCAAAGGCGGTATGGCCTATTTGCCTCAGAATATCAGATCGTTGAGAGCCTCTGGCTGACGCCAGCATCTTTAGGCGAGCTGTTGGTATGCTATCGTTATCAATGAGACCTAGAAATCGGAGTGCTGCCATGAGCTGTGTTCCAGAACTACCAGAGTACCTGTCTCCCCAATAGCTACGGTCAATTCGAGATGGTATGCCCAATGCCAGCCCCTCAACAAAGTTCTGGAATGTACGGTACGAGACGTAGGGCGGTAATGACTTTCTTTGCCTATCGTTTACCATTATATAATTCCACCTGTTGTGTGGAATTATATACTAAAGGAATCTGGATTTCAAGTAGTGCCACAAGAGTTGGACATTTTGGAATTAGTGAGGATACCAAGGGACAATAATTGACATGTTATTTTGGTATGGAATATGCTAACTGAAAACAAAGGGCGGTGCGTGATGAAGTGCATGGTATTTGTAGTCCGAGTAACGGCTCCTTGTGGTAATGACAATGGTGAGCAGATGAAATCTCTTGTTCAGCGCATGAACGAGTGCATAGAAACACAGGAGATTGAGGCTCAATTGGAGTGCCTGCCGACGACGGTTTGCGCGATAAAGGAATTAACATTCGAGAGAAAACCTGTGTTTAGCACGATATAGGAGAAAGGACGTGAAGGTAGCGAAAATTGTCGCTATCATTGGGTGTCTTGCTGCCTAGATGGTCAGGCTACTTCACTCATAAAGGCAAAAAACTTAATAACCAATTTAGGGAGAAGGAAAATGGCGAAAACAAGTCACGTCCCCAATCTAGCCAAAATTAAAGTTATTGGATTAGGTGGAGCTGGCTGTAACTCAATTACCAGAATGGTTCGGGAGCAAATACAGGGCGTCGAATTCATTGCTATGAATACCGATTCCCAACATCTGGCTGTTACCGAAGCACAAGTGAAAGTCCAGCTTGGTCAGAGACTTACTCGTGGCTTAGGGGCTGGTGGCGACCCTAGAATAGGCCAGAAATCAGCTGAGGAAACTCGGGATGAGATTGGCCAGCTTGTTGCTGACACAGATATGGTATTCATTACTGCGGGTATGGGCGGTGGCACTGGTACTGGCTCACTGCCAGTTATAGCCGAATTGGCTAAGCAAAGTGGGGCGCTAACTATTGCTGTTGTCACAAAACCATTCACGTTCGAAGGTACCAATCGTTGTGAGGTTGCCGAAGAGGGAATCACCAATACGATTGACAAAGTGGATACCCTAGTCATAATTTCTAACGACCGTTTGTTTAACCTCAGTGACCAAAAAACTGGTGTTGATGGTGCCTTTAAGCTAGCTGATGAAGTCCTCTGCGATGGTGTGCAGGCTATTGCTGAAGTCATTACTGTCCCCGGCCTGATTAACCTTGACTTCGCCGACGTAAAAGCAGTATTAAAGGACGCCGGTCCATCTTGGATGTCTATTGGCCGAGGTACAGGGCAGAACCGAGCCGTTGAGGCTGCCAGAGAAGCTCTAGAGAGTCCCATGCTAGACGTTTCCGTTAAGGGAGCAACTGGTGTACTTTTCAATATTGAAGGTAACAATACTCTTAGCTTAACTGAGGTTAGTAATGCAGCTGAGGTAATCCGTCAAGCCGTTGATCCGGAGGCGAATATTATTTTTGGCGTTGCCCTTGACCAGAATCTAGACAATGAAGTACGGTTGACACTAATTGCCACCGGTTTTACCACTATAGAGGCATTAACTGGCGCCAGGGTAGATGAGGAGATGTCCCGACTTCTTAAGAGCGCTAGGACTGAAGAGGAGCTTGAGGTTCCTACTTTCCTAAGGCAGCGGCGACCACTATCCAGTCAACGACCCTTCGCAACTTAAGAAATAAGATTCACCATATGAGAATTAATTCTTAAGAATCATAAAAACAAAAAGAGAAGGGGAATTTTCTCTATTAACGACAATTTATATGGGTCTGGATTTTAATTTGAGAGCTTGTTTTTCCGGAGGCCAGGAAGGTCAGTAAAGGGAAAGGGATTCCCTTGAAATGAAGCCTTACCACATACCTAAAATAATAAGTTTGCCAAATAATTAGTCCTTCTGTTACCACCCCAAAAAGCCAAAGACAACTAAACCCATACTACAGTTTTATCCAGATACATTATATAAAGTTATCAACCCCTCGTTTTCTGGTTATCCCCTACCAAAACCACCCCTACAAAATTTCTTGTCCGGAGTAAAAAGGACCAAAAGTAAAACAAAAAATCAGGGGCAAAAGTTGTCTTATTGCTTTAAAAGGTATTTAACCATTCAAAAGAAATTTTAACCGCCTAATTTTTGATTTGACAGCGTCATTTTAGAGAGGGGAATATCTAAACTTCACCAGGGTCTGTACAAACCCGCCAAAGATTGACAAGAGAGCTAAGTAAGCCTAAAATTTCAACCAAAGGGAATCAATTGTTAGATAATTCACCGAGAACGGTACATTTTATAGATGGAGGTATATGGCAGTAATGGAAAAACATGATGTGGTCGTAGTAGGTGGCGGGCATAATGGATTGATTGTGGCGGCTTACTTAGCCAAAGCCGGGCTGGATGTATGCGTGGTTGAGCGGCAAGATAAGGTCGGGGGTGGCGTTGTAACCAGGGAAGTCAACCTGCCCGGTTTTAAACAAGACACGATTTCCACTCAACACGGGTCAATCCAAGCTAATCCTCTTATTCATCAAGACGAGCTAGAGCTGAAATCCAAATACGGACTCAAGTATATTGTGCCCGATATACAGATGGCTTTCGTCTATCCCGACGACAGCTCACTGATTATCTATCAAGATATAGATAAGACCTGCGAATCCATACGACAGTTTTCTAAACACGATGCCGAATCATACCCCAAGTTCTGTGAACACTCAACAAAAATAATTAAAGCGGGGCAGGTGGCTTACTTCTCGCCTCCGCCACCCTTCGGCAGGATGGTATCAGTCCTGGACTCTAGTGAGGCAGGTCAGGAGTTTTATCGAGTCATTATGTCAAGTGCTATCGACATAGCTGAAGAGTGGTTTGAAAGTGATCAGATGAAGGCAGCCACCACCAGATGGGTATGCGAGAATCTCTACGGGCCTCGAGATAAAGGAAGCGCCAACTATATAAATAGCTTCCCCTTCTTCCACGGGCGAGGGATGCAGATACCTGAAGGCGGCTCGGGGGCATTAACTGAAGCACTTGAAGCCTGCATCAAGGATAATGGTGGCACAATAAAGGTCTCAACTTCGGTTAAGGCGGTCAAGGTAGAAGCCGGTGAGGTTAAAGGAGTCATCCTGGCTACTGATGAGGAAATCATGGCTGATAAGGCTGTAGTCTCTAACCTCCACGTTAAGCAGCTTTTCCTGGATATGATAAAACCTGAAGACTTACCCGAGGGCTTTCCGGAAAAGGTGAAGCGCATTAAGCAAGGCAATGTCTCACCGCTCCTTCAGCTCTTTGCTCTCAACGAGGCACCAAAGTATAAGGCAGGTGGAGAGATTAACCGCGCTAGTAATCTAATTATTGTCCCATCGACAGAAGAACTACTCATGGCATTTGATGATTGTTCTTTCGGGATTCCTTTCGAATCATCACCGGCGGTTGTCTGTAATACACTGTATGACCCCACGCGGGCTCCTGAAGGGAAACATACCCTGTATATCTACCACCTCGAGCCATATGACTTAAAGGATGGAGGTTCTGCTAGATGGGACGAAGTAAAAGAGGAAATCGCCGACCGTGTTTTGGAGACAGTCAGACAGCACACGACAAACATGGGTACTGACAACATCCTTGCCCGGTGGGTATCCAGCCCCCTTGACTTTTATAGGTACAACCCTGCCTATATAAAGGGTGACTACAACCATTTCCCACTATCTGTAACACAAAGCTATGGTAACAGACCGCTTCCCGGCTGGGGTCAATTCAGGATGCCCGTAAAGAAGCTCTATATCTGTGGACCAAGCGCTCATCCGGGAGGTGGGGTTTGGGGTGGTGGTAGGGCTACGGTACAGGTAATAATGGAAGACCTCAACATTGATTTCAGGAAGGTCATACCAAAGAAATGAAGAGAGAACCAGTTTCACTATGTGATAGAAATGGCGAGGTAGTTGCTGCCTTTTACTCAGTTAACCGTGAGGGTGATAAACTTGTTATAGATGCCAAGGCTCTAGATGTAATGCGTATGGATGTGATTATTACACCAGCTCAGGTCCTAAAAAGCCTGAAGATGGTATTTTGTTGGCCGGTGATTTCCTTTATTCTTCTGCTCCCCTACTTTGCTCTGAGACGGTTAGTGGCTCGTAAATCCAGTGAGTAAAAAAGCGTACTAGTGCTGGTCTTTACCGACGCTGGCAACATAAATACTAGAAAAGCAGCTCCGAACTCACTTAGATTTTACCTTAAGCCATCTAATTTTAGGTGGTTAAACAGGCTGCATTGTTCTGGTTAGCGTACTGGAGATTAGTTCCAGGAGTTTATTTAATCCCCACTTTTTGGCTGCTGAAATAAGCACCGTATTCTTGCTCATTGCCGCAGGCTGAGCAGAAAGATAATTTATGGCTGCTGCTTCATCCCAGGTCATATTACTGTTTAGTAATAAGTCGATTTTATTTAGAGCTGTAATCCTGGGCTTATCTATAAGGTTGAGGTCGGCAAGAATATCCTCTACTGTTTGGCATTGCTCAGGAGCGTCATGACAAGCTAGATCAACTAAATGAATAAGCACACTGGCTTCGGTTAGCTCCTCGAGGGTTGCCCTAAATGCGGCTACAATAGTTGGTGGTAGCTTCCGGATAAAGCCAACGGTGTCAGTTATTAAGACTACCCTTTTATCAGGCAGGGTTACACGCCTAGTAGTTGGATCTAAAGTAGCAAAGAGTTTGTCCTCTACAAACACATCAGCCTGAACGAGAACATTTAGCAAGGTACTTTTACCAGTATTGGTATAGCCTACTATAGCCACTATAGGGGTACCGCTCTTCTTACGTTGTTGGCGATATAACCAGCGGTGTTTCCTGACCTGCTCAATCTGCTTCTGTAAATGGTGTATTTTATGGCGAATGAGGCGTTTATCGGTTTCAAGTTGCGATTCGCCGGGACCTCTGGTACCAATGCCACCGCCAAGCCTTTCTAGATGACTCCACTGCCCGGCAAGACGAGGCAAAAGGTATTGATGCTGAGCTAGTTCTACCTGTAATTGACCTTCATGGGTTCGAGCACGCTTGGTAAAAATGTCTAAAATTAAGGCAGCGCGGTCAATTACCTTTACCCGTAGAGCTTCTTCTAGATTTCGCTGCTGAAGTGGTGAGAGCTCATCATCAAAAATCACTACATCATAATTTGCATCATCTTTTAGCGATAGTAGCTCATCAAGCTTACCTTTGCCTAGATAATGCGTTTTTGAGGGCACAGGCAACCGCTGGACGAGTTTTCCGACCACATTAGCCCCAGCCGTGTCAGCTAACTGAGCTAGCTCTGCCAAAGAACTGTCTACTGGCCCTTTATCATTATTTCCTTTAGCAACTACGGCTACCAGAAATGCCCGTTCTGGAGATGTTTGGGTAATGATTGTTGCTTTAGTAATAATACCCCCTTTTTTATTTTTAAGAAACAATTCGTATCTAATTAGCCTTGGAATTGTCTCCAATGTTATGTCAAGTTGTTTCTCTACGCAAGAGTCGGCTTCGTGTACTACGCCACGCGGCTAACCGGGATAAACCTTTCACCAGCCTCGCATCCGGGATAGTTAATGACAGTCGCACATAACCCTCGCCATTTTTACCATAACCTATCCCAGGGGTAACCACTACCCCAATCTTCTCCAGCAAATCGGTAGCAAAGTCTGTAGAGGAATAGCCTTCAGGAACCTTAGCCCAAATGTATAGCCCTGCCTTTGGTGGTTTGGCTTCAAGACCAATACTGTTTAACATTTCAACTACCAAATCACGACGTCTCTGGTAAATGGCATTATGCTCTTGGATGCAATCCTGGGAGCCAGTCAAAGCTTCAATGGCAGCATATTGAATAGCCTGAGGAATGCCCGAATCCAAGTTTGACTTAACTCTCTTCAAGGCATCTATCATTTTAGCATTACCTACCACCATTCCTATCCGCCAACCGGTCATATTATAGCTCTTAGACAGGGAATGAAACTCCACTCCTATTTCCTTGGCTCCTTCTGCCTCCATAAAGCTAACTGGACGATAATCATCAAAGGTAACCTCTGAATATGGCCCATCATGGCAAACAGCCAGGTCATGCTGCTGAGCAAATTCAACCACCCTCTTAAAAAAATCAAGGTCAGCCACGGCACCTGTAGGGTTATTCGGATAGTTTATCCACAAAAGTTTAACCCTTCTCAGAACATCAGCTGGTATTCCCCTCAAATCAGGCAAAAAATTATTCTGCTCAGTAAGCGGCATATAGTAAGGCCTGCCACCAGCCAGCATGGTGCTTACTGAGTAAACGGGGTAGGCTGGGTCAGGTACTAGGGCGGTATCCTGATAGTCGATAAAACATAAGGCAATGTGGGCAATGCCTTCTTTTGACCCGATGAGAGGTAATACCTCTAAATCAGCATCAAGAGTAACATTAAAGCGTTTCCCATACCATTCAGCTATTGCCTGGCGCAATTTAGGTAAACCCTCAGTCTCTGGATAGCGATGATTAGCCGGGTCTTGCACTGCCTGACACAACCTATCAATTATGTGAGATGGTGTAGGAATATCAGGGTCACCTATAGCAAAGCTAACTACATCTTCACCCTTAGCCCTTTTCTCAGTAATCTTTCTATTTATCTCCACAAAAAGGTAAGGAGGCAAATGTTCAATCCGTCTTGACATTCTCATATTATTCACACCTCATTCTAGCCAGTCTCCGGTAAATACTACTGCAACCGGACCGCTAAGGAATACTTCCCCTCCCCCATTCCACTCCACCTCCAGTATACCACCCGGCAGTTTTACTGCCACTTTATTATCAATGTAGCCATGAAGTTGAGCGGTAACAGCCACAGCACAGGCACCACTACCGCAAGCCAATGTCTCCCCTACTCCACGCTCCCATACCCGGGCTTCTATGAACTGTCGGTTTATTATCCTAGCTACCTCAAAATTTACCCGCTGGGGAAACATCTTATGCTGTTCTATTTTCGGTCCGAGCTGAGACAATGGGAAATTGGACACCGAATATTGCCAAAAATAAACAGCATGCGGATTACCCATGGAGACAAAGCTTAAGAATAGTTCCTCACCATCTACAATAATTTGGTAATCTAGTATTGGTTTTATGTCAATTAAATTACCTCTGCCCGGCTCTATCATTACCGGAATGTCTTTAGCTTCAAATCCGGGTTCGCCCATACCAACCTGGATTTTAGTGAGCTTATCCTCGTCATAATGGAGCGTTATTCTCCTTATGCCTGACCGCGTTTCTACCGATATTTCCTGAACCTCGGCACTGGTTAGCCCCTTATCTACGGTATATATAGCCAAGCACCTGAGTCCATTGCCGCAGACCTCAGCCTCGGAGCCGTCGGGGTTAAAGATGCGCATCTGGAAATCAGCCACAACAGAAGGTAGCACCAGTAATAGACCGTCACCACCGACACCGAAGTGACGGTCACATAAAGCTCTGGCCACTGGTGACCAATCACGCTGCATATCACTGGTCTTCACCAGTATAAAATCATTTCCAGCCCCTTGTACCTTGGTGAAATTCATATTAAACCCTATCCCCTTTATCCCCTTCCCCTTAATAAGTGGAAGTACACTTTTGGCGATAAATAGGCTCAATGGAGAATATTGCTTTGACATCTATTCTATCATGAAAGATGATAACCCGCACTTGCAGCTTGTCTAGTACCTCTCGCCTCGTGGCTGGAAAGTGCATGACTGCACTTATGTCTTTATCTTCAAAGCTAATTATTCTCAGAGCAGTCTTGTGCGGTTTCTCCATAACCATAACTCTACTACCGTCCTCATTCTCAGTATTCCAAGCCATTGACTGCAGTTGGCTTTCCCAAAACCTTAGCAGCCCTCTAGTGCTTTCGAGTTCTTCCAATTGTGCAGGGTCAATTTCACTTCTAATAGACTGTAATCTGACTTCTTCCTGGTTTAAGTCATGCTGAAGCTCTTGGTATTTGCTGGCATCCATGTTTAGCATCACAAAATCATTTGCAAGCCTCGCTTTTTGTTCAGCTATTTCGGCTAACCTACCATCTATGGGCAGTATTCTTGCTCTGAGCTCTTCTTCTCGATCTCTTAGACTGTCAATAGTTTCTTTCAATAATGGCTCCAGCTTGTTTGGGTCATTAATAATCTGCTCTATTCGCTGCCATATTTGGTCTTCAAGCCAAT
>DUER01000017.1 GCA_011192075.1 Dehalococcoidia bacterium
CTTGATAAATGTTTTGAACAGGGCATTTTGTCAGAAAGGGAAACAGGACTTCCGTTAGCAGAAATGGGAAGCATTAGATTCCTTGAGACTATGATAAAGAAGATCTGCCTAAAGGAGGGATTTGGAGCGGTCCTTGCCGAAGGTGCTCTGCGTGCGTCAAAGATTTGTGGAAGGGAATCACAGGCGATAACCAACGATTCCCTTATCCAGACAGGCCGGGCTGTACCATATAGCCCTAAGGTATTTATTCAGTCTTCGCTCATCTACGCTACTGAACCGAGACCACTCATAACCGAGCTTCATGAAGTCTATGAGTCGTTATTCAAGTGGGCAATGTGGTATATATCAAAAGGTGAGAAATCGTATGTATCAACCGAGGTACTAAGAAAAATGGGCGAGAAGTTCTGGGGTAGTGAAAAGGCTGTTGATTTCTCAACCTATGAAGGCAAGGCTCTAGCAGCTGTAAAAATCCAGAACCGTGAGTTTGTTAAAGAATCACTAATTATGTGCGATTTTGCCTGGCCGGTCTTTGATGATGCCAGCACTGGGGACTGTGTTGGGGATCCAACCCTTGATAGTCAGCTCCTCAGTACTGTTACCGGCTGGGAAATAGACGAGAAGGGACTCGACCATATAGGGGAGCGGATATTCACCTTGAATCGTGCCATTCTCATGAGAGAAGGCAGAAAAGGGAGAGAGGATGACTATCTGCCAGAATTTCAATTTGTAGAGCGGGAAGAACCTATTGGAGATCGTTTTGGTTTGCACAATCCGGAACTGCTCCTCCCTGGTAAAGGGGATGAGATTATCTCGCGCAAAGGGAAAGCAGTGGACAGGGAGAAATTTGAACAGTTAAAAGATGAATATTACCAACTAAGGGGATGGGATACCCCTACAGGGCTTCTAAAAAAGGATACGTTAAAAAGGCTTGACCTTGAGGATGTAATTGAACCCTTAAAGGGAAAAGTAATTTAGATGATCTGTAATGTAATAATCTACAATGGATGTAGGTAATAAAAGCTTATTTTGTTACTTGGCTGCACAATCTGACGAAATGTTATCAAGCTTCAGTCTAAAATAACTTCTCTCCCCAAACACATAACCACATTCTTGATATCCTGCTTGCGTTTAGGTGTAATTAGGATAAACAGACTCTTTAATAGTAAGACATTGTGGTTAAATCGAACTCAACTCTTTTATCGTTAAGACAAATAGAAAGCCCTCTCTCCAAAGTCGTAATCGCATTCCGCACGCCTAGGGATTCATCTCTATTGTTAGTTATTGACATCCACGCAGGTTAGGATTAGACTACACACTAAATCAGCGTAAGATAAGAGAGGAGGAACACTATGCCATATTCTATGAGAGAACTGACCGATGTCGAGAAGGAAACATTCCTAACGGAAAATCATTGGGGGACTCTATCTTTTACGGGTGATGAGGTCTACGCTATCCCGATGGGATATCAGTATGAAAAGGGAACTGTACTACTAGGATTTCAACCTAGAGGAAGAAAAATGGACTATATTAATAAGAATCGCAATGTTTGTTTTAATGTTTGCCGACCAGCGAAGCAAACTACTGATTCCAAGGAAGCCTACCCTTACACTAGTGTCATAATCGAGGGCGAATTAGAGGAATATGACAGGTCTCAATATGGATTGGAACCACTGCCTGAGGGTGTTAAGCTTGGTCTCTATAGAATAAAGCCGAAAAGGGTAGGTACCCAGAAAATGGACTTTACCCCCTAGTGAGGTTTTAGCTCGATAAGAAGCATCTAAAATGGTGTAATAAAAAGCCATTTTATGACAATTGGTTGACATGAAGATTTAATTAGAGCGGGAGCTTGGAAGTCTCATAAAAAGTTCTGCCTTTTATACAGCACGGTCTTCCAGAAGCTCAAAAAATTGTTCCAGCTTACTGCATATCTCTTCCTCTGGAGTAACTGTAGTATCAATTATATCACAATCTAAGACTAGAACAGGTACGTCTATTTCGTTTAGGGCATCCTTTAGAATCTTAATTATTGCAGCGCCCTGTCTGCAGCCAACATGAGCATAATGGATAGCACCATCAATCTTATACTGAAGGGCATATTCAACAATTTTCAATACTGCCTTCTCTTCCAGCGGGCCATACATGAGCATTACAGGATTTATGCTTATTTTTGTTACTACACTATCTAGCGGTTTTTGGGGATCAAGTCGTCCCTCTCCCCAGTTACATAAGAGTGGATCAACAACACTGACTGCACCATATTCTAGTGAAGCTCTCTCTATAGCCCCCAGGAGGAGTATAGGAGGCATGCCAAGGTTCATCACTCGGAGACGCTCGGGGGATGAAATCTCTTTTCGCACACAAATGGTTTCAATTAGTTCTTGGCGAACTGTCTCTAGATATTCAGTTACTTCAGGCTGACCAGCTAGTAGGCAATCAACTGTAAATAACTTAAGAAAGTCCTGGGGAGAAAAAGGAGACGGTACTGTCCGGCGAAGATCGTTAATCTCGCGAAAAAGCTCAATTTGCCTGTCCATCCTAGCTATATTTTCACTAAGTTTATCCCAGTCCATTTTGTGGCCTGACTGCTTCTCTAGGAAATGTATCATATCCTCTAATTCTTCTTT
Source organism: Dehalococcoidia bacterium (assembly GCA_011192075.1). Classification (GTDB taxonomy): domain Bacteria; phylum Chloroflexota; class Dehalococcoidia; order Dehalococcoidales; family S120; genus S120. The sequence goes on from DUER01000017.1 coordinate 2,625, forward strand.
GAAATACCTGTTCTCATAATCCGTTTGTTTGAAGGGACAATCAACAAAAAAGCCGGGGCAACCAGTCATGTACATTATCAGCTCTCCACTTTTTGCCGCATTGTCACATACAAGGTTACTCCAGAGTACAACATTTGGTCGAGGTAGAGAACCTTCAGCTAGGGCACCAGTTAAGACCCGGTAGGGTGAACATATTTCCGGTGCTAACCCTACCTCAGCTGAGGTTGCAAGAAGGTTAGCACAGCTTCCTGAAAATAGCGCGGTCATCCAAGCAGTAAGCTCGGTATGCATCGGGACAATGTCCATTGCATAAAGTATCTCAACAGGAAAGAAAATAGTGTGGGCAGCAATAAAATTACCTTCTTCTCGAGCCCTACGTAGTTGGGTATAATAATCGACCAGCATTTGATAATAAATCTTATGGCTCTCTTTCAC
>DUER01000170.1 GCA_011192075.1 Dehalococcoidia bacterium
CAATAATCATCGTATTAAAGAATATAAGGAAACAACTCCTATCTGGTTAGCTTTAATTTGTTTCAATATTACATTAAGTATCAAAGGTGTTAAACTTAAGGGAGAGTGGGTCTTCCTCCGCCCCTAGCTCATTTAAAGCTTTTTCTGCAGTCTGTTGGACTAGTTCACTAGAATCATTCAGACATCGCTTTAAGCACTCTTCAGCCTCGATGCCACCTATCTTACCTAGTGCTCGAATAGCAGCCAGTTGGACGACTTCAGTATCAGAGTCATTAACAAGCTCTATGAGATAAGTCACTGCTTGTTCATCCCCCAGTTCACAGCAGGCTCCACATGCCTCATAGCGTATCTCGGCATTAGTATTAGCCAGTTCTCTGAGCAAGATAGCCAGCCACGAAGGGTCACAGTTTTTACCCAGCGTATATGGCGCTAATTTTGAGTTTAGGATTATGACTTTGATAGGCTTCAATGATAGCTCTCTTCACCTCAGGTAAACTCAACGGGGCAACTGCCTCTAGGGCACAGCGTCTGACTTCTATAGGTCTACTTCTATCATTAGTTACACTAAGTAAAACATGCTCTATCTTAAATTTGTAGTTGGAGCGTAGTTTCTCAAGCTCGACCAACATAACGAACTTGCCCAGCACTGTAGCTGCCACTGCCTGGACTTTCTCAGAGCTATCTTGCTCCAGTAGATTAATTAGGGGTTTAATCAGAGAGGTATCCTCACTTTCACACAGACCCTCAATAGCTTTGCTCCGTACCTCAGCATCTTGGTCATTCAGGCAGCTCTTAAAAATGCTATCAAAGTCGAGCTTGACATCGTCCTCAGCTAACTCAACCAGCCAATACATAATTTGTCGCTGCCGTTCCGGCTCAATTACTACCCATGCCTGTTCAAAGAGCTTCATCTCTTCCGGGATCAGGTTTGAAAGGTCAGCAAGCGTTGAACTGACTAGTGGCTCGCCACTGTTAGTTAGGTGGTCAAGAGTCGGCTCAATAGGCGCTGGCATAACAGGCTTCACTTCTACTCCTCTTCCTCGTCTTCTTCGGATTCCCATATAGGCGTGGTAAAGTAGTCTATATACTCACCCATAGCCTCAGCCGCTACCAGCTTCATTTTCTCTTTAGCTTCACTGGCGAGCTGTGCCAGCTCAGCGATATCAATTTCAACATCTAGCATTTTAGTCAGAACCTTAATTATAGCCAGAGCAGCCGTCGGATTCTGGATTTGGGTGGCATACGTAGGCACCTCACCAAGCAGGCAGATACCATCAATATCCCTCTCCTTGGCTACACCCAACAGTAGCCCATTCAGCCCAGCAATTTGCAGATTGCCCCTTTGTACCAAATCATACTTTCTTAAATCCCGATCCGCATGGTGGCTGGTAACTACTCCCCAGACCCTAGGTGGCTCGGTATGATGAATACGGGTCAAAGCTGCAGCACAGGTATATATTCTCTTGACTTGAAACCTTTGTGCCACATCAAGGACACAGTTAGCCAGCTCATAGTTCTTGGATACCGGTTGGTCTTCGCCGATAAATAATATGGTATCACTTCTCCCGCCTTTGTTTTTACAGTAGTAGAACTTGCTCTGCGGGAACTGAGGCGCCTCAACCATACTGTCTTTAACCATGACCCCGATGGGGTCGAAGAAATAGGAAGCCTCAATCTCACCCAGCTCCTTAAAATCTAGCTTTCTCTGGAGGTATGTGGCTACAATACTTGATACACTGCCAATGCCGGGCCAGGTAGCCAGCATACTCGGCGAATTAAGTTTTGGTCGGGCACGGAACTTAACTAAATCTTTCATTTATGCCTCTTTGTCGCCTGATTATAGGCTATCATTTAGTAACATATTTTATCAACCTTATCTTTTTCAGGTTTTTATTTAGGTAACCCCATCCCTCGAACAATCTTCGACCTTTATCCCCTTCCCCTTGATAAGGGGAAGAAATTTCTTTAGAGGGGCTCCGTACCTCTTGAACTCCCCTCAATAAACGATCTATTTACTAGCTACTGACAGGCTAGGGCAATAAAGATGCGGGGTACTGAGAAAGCCACCTACCCACTTGGGCTCATTGCCAATAGCTATAATCTGTTTAAGAACCTGGTAGACGTTTCCTGAAACCATGGTATCTTTCACCCTACCTACTATTTTACCATTTTCTACCTTATAACCAAGCAGGACATTGCCACTAAAATCACCTCCTAAGATATTGCCTTGCTCCGCGCCCATGAGGTGCTCAATAACCAAGCCTTCTTTCATATCTCGAACCATCTCATCAAGGGTAGTGCTACCCGGGGCAACAATAAACGCACTGGGCGAGGGGGTAGGTAATCCACCACGATTTCTACTGCCATTACCGGTGCTTTGGGTACGGGCTAGCGCAGCCGTTTGCAAGTCGTAAAGAAAATTGACTATCGTCCCCTGTTCAATGAGTGGGGTACGCCGACTGGGCACACCTTCATCATCGCAGGGACGACTCCCAGGGCGGTAGGCGATAGTAGGGTCATCCCACAGCCATAGTTTTTCATCAAACACCGGCTGACCAAGTTTATTCCCTATCGGCGAAGCTCCCTGCAGAACGAGCTTGCCATTGAAAGCTGTCATTAGGGGCGAGATTAGGGTACTGGCTACCCCGTTGGGGGTAAAAATTACCGGCAGTGACCCGCTCGATACTGAGGCTCGATTCTCAGCTAGCTCAAGCTGCCAAAGCACTACCTCAGCTACTACCCTGGAATCAGGTAAGGGATGGCATGAGCTCTGGCTTTCACCGACAAAGAGCATATCGGTATCGCGAATTAGGCTCCCCTCAACACCCAGGCTAAAGATAGTTATCCTGTAGTTTGCCTGCCCGCCACGGGAATTTATGATATGGACTGAGACCAGGCTCTTGGTAACCTGTGCCTCGCATAAAATATCCGGGGTATGACTGGTAACCGGGGCTATAAGCTCTTCACCAAGCTTAATCATGTCATCAATGGATACCGACTCTATATCAGGGTCGAGGACCTCAATCTCTGGGTAGGAGGCCGGAGAGGGAAACTCAAACCTAGCGGGCATGCCAAATTGGGCTGTTTCCACAGCCATATTGACCAGGTCCTGGCTATCGTCTAACCTCGTAGAAGCTGAATAGCCAATCTTGCCCTGCCTGACAATACGCAGGGCTATACTTGTGCTCTGCTTGCTTTGAATATGCTTTAGTCGGTTAGCTTCAAATTGGACCGAAGTTTCCTCAGAGGTGACCGCAAAGACCTCTGCCTCTTCAGCTACCCTTTTGGCTTGAGCCAAGATGTCTTCCATTCACTTACCTCCAACCAAACAGTGGCGAATTCGGATGTGGGGGCTACCATTAGCCACAGGCAGGGGTACTTGCTCCCCCTTGCCACAGCCGCCGCCCTGATTCATCTCCAGGTCATTACCGATAGCGTCTATATTGTTAAGGGTAGTAAACACATTGCCAGTGAGCACTACCGGTCGTAGCATCTCGGCGAGCTTACCATTACGAATCATATAGGCTTCACCGGCAGAGAAGGTGAACATCTCCATACTAGTAGTACCACCATACCAATTTTTGGCATATACCCCCTCCTTGATGTCACCTATTATATCATCAAAAGAGGCTGAACCCGGTTCAATATAGGTATTGGTCATGCGCACAATAGGTGGATAGCGATAGCTGACAGCTCGGGCATTGCCGGTAGGCTTTTCTTTCATCTTAGCTGCGGTTTCTCTGGAATGGAGCCTGCCCACTAATTTGCCTTCCCTAATAAGGTAGGTCTTAGTTGCAGGCACGCCCTCATCGTCATACTTGTAGCTGCCGCGGAGACCAGGTACAGCGGCACTATCAACGATGTTAAGCTCGGTACTGCCAAATTTCCGGCCTAGAGTCATAATCTGGCGTAAGCGGTCGTTTTCATAAACAAAGTCTGATTCTGATAAGTGGCCAAAGGCTTCATGGACAAAGACACCGGCTAGAACCGGGTCCAATACCACGGTATATTCTCCGCCTTTTACCTGCGGGGCTGATATTAGTTCCATGGCGCGCTGTGACATTTGCTCTACTTGGTGGTGGAGCCCCTGTATTTGGCTAAAATCACCCTTACTGCCTAGACTAAATCCAGCCTGCTGCACTTCGCTGCCTTCCGTGGCTACGGCGGTCAGGCGCAGGGTAACATCAGCCCTTTCCTGCTCAATATAGCTACCTGACGAATTTAGAAAGATAACCTTTTTATGGCTATCACCATAACCAATAATTGAAGTCTGGAGCTTTGGGGTACGCCAGATAACACCATTATACTCATCCAGTAATCGCTTCTTTTCAGCTAAGGGTATAGTTACCGGACTTCTATCTATATCCCAGGGCACTATATCAACTACTGGTTCTACTTGAGCCAATTGGCTGGCTCTGTTGCCAGCAAATTGAGCCTGATTCACCGCTAGTTCCACCCTGCCGGGCAGGTCATCAAAGTCATTAAAACTGACGAAGCCCCAACCACTTCTTACTAGAGCTCGTATGTTTCCTCCAACGGCACTTGTCTTGCCAATGGACTCCAGCTCTCTCCCCCGGTAGGTAATGTGGCTGGTCCGACTCTGCTCAAGACGAGCCTCAATATAATCGGCGCTATAACTCTTGATTACCTCAGCTAGCTGGCGGCCAATAACCTCAATTTGTGTCATAGACATTTTCCTTACGTGTTGTGCCTCCTAACTATTCCAGAAATGTTCAACTTTGCCCCGCCGACCATAACTTAACACATCGTCCGCCTTAATAAAAAGGGGATCCAGCCAGCGAGTACTTTTCACTCCCCACCGTACCCAGTCGTGCAGTATCCCTGGTAGTTTATTAAAGGGACACACCCTTATGCAAACTCCGCAATCGGTGCCATTCCGTGATAGGAAGGTAAAGCACTTTTCTGTATCTAGTGGCCACCTCAATAGCCCTTCCCGATTACATATACTGTTGATCCTATCCGTTGGCTGACCACGCATAATAGCCTGACCGGGACAAAACTTGGCGCATTTCTCACACTTCATGCAAAAGTCCCAGACCCCAAACTCAATAGGACTATCGGGTACTAGTGGCATATCGGTGAAGATTTTATTTAACCGCACCCTGGGACCATACTCAGGAGTAATAACTAGCCCCATACGCGATAATTCACCCAGTCCAGCATCTATTGCCAGTGGTACACTATTTGCCGTATCGTTGCCCGCAGGTATCGCTTTATAACCTAGTCCCCGTATATACTGGGCCAGTAGCGCTGCGATAACTGCCATCCTTGAATATACGGTCGATGCTGCTGCCTCTGATAAACTATTGGGAGACTGCTTTATCCCGGCATAATCCATTTCATGAGCCATGACTACGGTATATTTAAAGTCGTCACCTATCTCAACTGGTTTATGTTCTCCTTTCACAGTATGGTAGGAATATGAATAGAGCCATCGTCTGTCTAGCTCACAGACTCCTACCAGCGAAGCACCAAATAACCTTGCCGCCCTCTTAATTACCTTGGTCATCTCAGCGCCATCATCAACCTCTATCTTCAACCCCTCTGGCATTCTTGTAGTATTGGTTTTACCCACTGGCTGGGCTTCCCATGCCTCTAGTCCCTCTCCACCAATGAACAGGCCACTCCCGAAATCCAGGGCCACATGCCAGCCGGCCATCGCCAGGGCGAGCTCCTTGATAGTATATCCCGCCCTTTCCTCGGGCATTGCCAAGCCATCATACCGGGCATAATATTTCCTCGCCATATCTCTCATCTCCGGGTCCCATGTAGCCCTCTTGAAGACCTCATTCTTCTGGTCAAACCTTTCCACTTCCCCCACCACATACCGGCTAGCTCCTTTAGACACCAAGTTAGGTTTCATCATTCCCCTCCCAGATTTAGTAGTCACGGTTAAAACCGGCATAGTCCTCAAAACGCATCACTAACTACTCCAGAAGTGCTCAACTTTGGATCTTTTGCCATACCCCAAAAGGTCATCCGCCTTAACAAAAAGCGAGTCCAGCCACCGCGTATTCTTTACCCCACAGCGTACTGTCTCATGCAGCCAACCTGGGAGCTTATTGAACGGGCAGACTCGAATGCAGTTAGAACAAATACCTTCACTCCTTGCCCACCAGCTAAAGCATTTTTCAGCATTTACCGGCCACCTCAGTAGCCCTTCCCGGTTACATATATTGTTTATCTTATCTGTTGGCGAACCGCGCATAATAGCCTGACCGGGACAAAATCGGGTACATTTCTCACACTTCATGCAGAAGTCCCAGACCCCAAACTCCATAGGGCTATCGGGCACTAGCGGCAGGTCTGTAAATATCTTGCTTAACCTGACTCTGGGACCGTACTCCTTGGTAATAAGTATTCCTATGCGGGATAACTCACCCAATCCAGCATCTACAGCAATAGGTATACTAAGTGCCGTGTCATTGCCCATCGGTATGGCTTTATAACCCAGATATCTTATAAATTGAGCCAGGGAGCCGGTAGTAAGCGGCATTCTACCGTAGACACATGTTGGCCCAGCCGCCCCGGTGTGTGTCGGTGATAACTTAATGAGCTCATAGTTCATCTCAAAGGCTAAGGCGATGGCGTATTTGTACTCTTCTGGTATCTCTACCGGTTCGTACTTCTTCTCAAGTACATTTTGGCAGTGAGAATAGAGCCAACGCTGATCTAGTTCACATATCCCCACTAGAGAAGCGCCATAGGCTTTAGCTACCTTCTTGATTACCTGGCTCATTTTCGACGAGTCATCAACGGCGAGCCTGAGGTCAGTGGGTGGTCTATAGTCAGAATACCAAATTTTGGGGGTCTCCCATGAATATAGCCCCCGGTTGCCGCCTAGATTCCCCATAGCAAAGGCTTGTTCAGCATACCAGCCAGCCTGGTTAAATGCCATGTCCTCTAATCTATATCCGGGTCTATCCTTGGGGTAAACTACACCATAAAACTGTCTACCCAGCTCAACAAGGCTCGGGTCCCAAGTAGCTCTGAAAAAAACGTTATTCTTCTGGTCAAACCTTTTCACTTTCCCCACAACATACCGGTCAGCTCCATTAGCTACTAGATTGGGCTTCATTGTTTACCCCCTTTCATTTAATGCTCAGAGCTAATATAGCATAATTATGACAGGATTATACAGGCAACCACGGATAAAGCCAAATAAGGAAGGACAAGCTGCCTAATGCAATTATCTACCAACCTCTCTAATGATACTGGTATAATAAATCAGAGGCAAGGACAACAGGCTTATGATTCGTAAATGCCAACCGAGTGATACCGAAAGGATGTATTTTATTATTAATAAGGCCGCCAAAGCCTATAAAGGGATAATACCGGCTGACTGCTATCACCAACCATATATGCCTATGGACGAGCTCAATCAGGAAATGGGGCGAATGAACTTTTTCGGCTGGGAGGCAAACGGAGAGCTGGTGGCAGTGGTGGGGTTTCAGCTGGTTAAGGATATTACTCTTATCCGCCATGCTTATGTTTTACCTGAGTGGCAGAAACAGGGGATAGGTAGTAAGCTCCTGAGTCACCTCAAGGGTCTGGTTACCACCTCTCGCCTGCTGGTGGGGACATGGGCTGATGCCTCTTGGGCAATCACCTTCTATAAAAAGCACGGCTTCAACCTCCTTCCTGGTAAGAAAGAGCTACTTAAAACCTACTGGGACATCCCCCAGCGTCAGATTGAAACCTCGGTGGTTTTGGGGATGGAAGTGGGATAGAAAACTAGAATGGAGCCTAGAGACTTCGGCTCATCTAGATTATTCTTGCCAAAGGTTAGGGACAAGGGACTTAAGAATGCTAAGGCTCCTTTTCTATACCACTCATATTGGCCAGCCTAGCCAATCGAAGACGCCAAGCATCTTAAGTCCCATATAAAATATTACCGCAATGAATATGTACCTCAATTGTTTGGCTGACAGCCTATGGACGGTCATAGCGCCAACCTGGGCCATGCCAGCACCAGCCACTGCTAACAGTAACCACGCCGGCAGATTAACATAACCAATGGAATAGGCGGGCAAGTTAGAAACGCCAAGACCGTTTATGATATAGCCAATAGCACCCCCAATACTGGTAAATAACATCATAGCTAAAGAGGTAGCTACGGCATTATGCATCTTGAATTTAAGGGCCAGCATCATTACCGGAACCACTAATATGCCACCACCGATGCCGATAATGCCAGCTACCACACCTATAGGGATAGCCCAGGCTATCCAAAGCCAGGGGTTATCCTTGGGTTCCTCTTCAATTGTCGGTGACTTGGCGGTGAGCATTCTAACCCCAGCCAGTAGGGCAATAGCACCAAAGGCAATCTTTAGTGCGGCACCGGGGAGATGAGTAGCTAGAACAGCCCCACCAAAGGCAGCTATTAAACCACAGCTACCCATAATAATAGCTGCCTTCCAATATACCACACCCAGTTTACTATGTCTCCAGGCGCCACTTAAGGAAATGGGCAAAATAACTAGCAAACTGGTGCCAAATGCTAGCTTTATGGCTATATCAGTGGGGAAGCCCATATCGGTATATATCATGTACTGAACCGGAGTCATGATGAAGGCGCCGCCAACACCCAGAAGACCACTGGCAAAGCCAACGCCAATGCCAGTTGCCAGCAGGATAATAATATGAGCCATTGTCATTTGCTTAACCTCTCTACATCTAGTCTGACGCCTAGAAAGGCACTGAAGGGATTATTAGTCACGACCAAGAGCCTGTCCAATCGGTGAACATATCTATGCCAGCTTAGTGGGAAAAATAAGGCACTTCGCCACTCAAAGGGTACATTTCCCATCGCTCTCCTGGTCATCCCTTGTATCTCCCAGATACTATAAAACTTTGCCCGGTTATAATAGGACATGAAATGTTATCAGCTAACACCTCTTCCTTTAGAGAGTCAAACAGGGATTCCCAGAACTCGGTTTCCTTTTTGTCTTTCATAAGACTATTACAAGCCTTAGCCATATTATTTAAATAATTGTGGCCTAAATAAACTATCTTATGCAAGTTTAAGTCCCCCTATAAATCGTCCTTCTAATTGGATTGTTAGGGATATAACCATTACGGTGAAGCCAGTTACATAGTGCTCTAAGGCAAGGGTAGAACTTAGCCTTACCGTTACCGCAAGTCATACTGTTGAGATAGGTAGCGATTCCTTGAGCGGTAAGGGGATAGTCTACAAAGCGGTCTAAGGTGTAGTGGTAAGATTCAATACTGCGGGAACTTGTCCCCTGAGGACGGGATGTGATAAACTCCCCAAGTAACCCAGTTGTGAACTTTTTAGGATGTTATTGCTGCCTGTAACCTCTAATCTAGTCTCGGAACGGGGCTGTAGCTCAGCAGGGAGAGCGCCTCCTTTGCACGGAGGAAGTCAGGAGTTCGAGTCTCCTCAGCTCCACCACTAGACTTGGTAACCGAAGAACTAAGCGTCAGAGAATTGCTCGAGGTGCTGTTGGACGATAAAGCTAAACGCCGACTTTCCCTGAAGCGCAAGACAAACCACGAACTTTTTTCGCTCTACTACGACCATCTCAAGGTCAGACTGACCCCGGGGCAGTTTGACCAGTACACACTCATTCTTGATAAATACCACCAGTTTCTGGGGGAATTTCCA
>DUER01000171.1 GCA_011192075.1 Dehalococcoidia bacterium
CTGTCACCCTGGTCAGCTTTTTACTCACCGTAGGGAACTCACCGGTATTAGTGTGGGGTAAAAATAGAGCCGCCACATAATTATTCATAAAATCCGTATTTTCGCTCAGTTCAAAGTTAGTAATCATTCGGGCTACCCTTCGGGCATCGTCCATCAGGTCGGTAGAGAAAGAGGCCAGTCTTGCCCCTAAAAGAGAACCATTGCCAATAAAGGTAAATCTATCCCGGGGAACATCAGGGAAAAGCCCGATAGTGATAGACTTTTCAATATCAATATGACTGCCGAAAGCACCGGCGATAATCACCTGCTCTAAATCAGCCAGGGTAAGCCCCACGCTCTTGATTAAGGTCTGGTACCCGGCATATAAGGCTGCCTTGGTTCGAATAAGATTATCAATATCTACCTCGGTGATAACAATATCTTTACCGATTTGTGTTTCACCTGCCCGGGATAAAACGTATTCATAACCGTCACTACCCTGTCTGACTCTTCTGGAGGAAGGGTCAATGTCAAATTTACCATTGGCGTCAATGACGCCAGCTTCAAATAGCCCGGCAACAATGTTTATCAAACCTGTCCCGCAGATTCCTTTTGGTTTTGTCCCACCGATGGTGCCAACTTCTGGCTCTAAATTTGAAGGGTTAATGGTAAAGTCTTCAATAGCGCCGGTGCTGGCTACCATACCGTGCTTTATCCCGCCGCCTTCAAAGGCAGGGCCAGCAGAGCAGGAAGCCACTACCATCCAATCCGAGTTCCCGATAACTACCTCGCCATTTGTCCCTATATCAATATAGAGGGTCATTTTCTTTCTCTGATACAATCCCGCTCCTACTATGCCTGATATAATATCCCCTCCAACATAGCTGGCAACCAGTGGGAAGGTGAAGAGGTGGACATAGTCGGCTACCTTGATGCCCAAGGAGCTTGCGTTAACCGGCGGGATGAAGTTGGCTACCGGTGTATACGGGGATAACCTTACATATTTAGGGTCGAGACCGAGAAGAACCTGGATCATGGTGGTATTGCCGGCAACAGCCAGGTGACCAACATCCTCTATATCAACTTGACTCTGGGCTAATAGCTCACCAATAATCTTATTTATGGTAGTTACCACTGTCTGCTGTAGTTTCTTAAGACCACCCGGCTTCTGGCTATAGGCAATACGGGTAATAACGTCTTGACCGAAGCTAATCTGTCCGTTGTAATCTATACTTTGAGCTATAGCTTTACCCCGGTTCAGATCGAGTAACTGCCCACATACGGTGGTAGTTCCGACATCAAAAGCCAGAGAGTAGTACTTATGCCTCGTGTCTCCGGGTTCTATGTTTATCACTCTTGGCCGGCGCTTATCTTCGGCCCGGGGTTTGACTGCGGTAGCGAGGGTAGTGACAGTGACTTTCCAATCACCATCTCGCACTATCTGGGGCAGTCTCTTTAAAACATTAAAGTCTACCGTCAGGTTACTAAGCTTACACTGATGTTTTAAACCTTTTAGAACTCGGGAGAGGTCACTGGCATTATCTTTTATGGTAGGCGGGGGAAGCTCGATAAAGCACTTACTGAGAGGGGGACCAAATCTCCAGCCGGTAGCTAAAGTCTCGGCTACCTCCTTGCCCTCATGGGATAGGACTGCCCTCTCAAGTCGTGACTCCACCGGAACGTAAACGGTTAAATCAGTGATGACACGACTCTGGCAAGCCTGCCTGATGCCCTGCTGCCACTCCTCATCAGAGAGCTTCTCACTCCTGACGCTTCCCACCTCTCCCTTTCTAACTAAGACCTTGCAGGTGCCACAAACACCAGCACCGCCACAGGAGGCACTAATGTGCACGCTAGCATCTATAGCTGCCTGAAGGAGGTTGTCACCCTCCTCCACCATAATGACAGCATTATCTGGTTCAAAATGAACTCGTCTTTTGTTAGACCTGTCCTTAGTCATCCGAACCCCTAATTTATACCAACAACTAACTACTAAAAGATGCCGCTGACTTTTCCGGTATCTACGTCGATGTCAACCTTCTTGAAAGCAGGGTTAGATGAGGTTCCCGGCATTAGGCTAATGGTTCCGGCGCAGGGACAAAGGAATTTAGCACCGGAATATATCAATATGTCACGAATGGGAAGAACCCACCCTTTAGGTACGCCCTTAATTGACGGCTCGTGGGTAAGTGAGAGATGAGTCTTTACCATCATAGTAGAGTAACTATCATAAGTAGAGTCAGACTCAAATTGCTTAGCCTTAGCCTCAGCATCGGCCGTCCAGGATACACCGTCAGCCCCGTAGACTACTTTGGCAATCTTTTCTACTCGCTCCCTCAGCTTCGTCTCCAGAGGATACAGGAACTTGAACTCATTCTGCTCCTCGCAAGCTTCCTTGACGGCATCGGCCAGTTCCAGGGCACCTTCGCCGCCATCGGCCCAGTGGGAGGACGAAGCACAGCGCGCCCCGGCTCCCTCGGCTGCCTTTCTCACCAGTGCTATCTCAGCATCAGTGTCGGTGTGGAAACGATTAATGCACACTACCGGATTGATACCGGAAGCCCTGATAACGTTAATGTGGTGCAACATATTAGCCAGACCCTTCTCTAGAAGCCCTAAGTCTTCTCTGGTATATTCTTCAGGTAGAGCAATGCCGGCTACTACTTTGGGTCCCCCACCATGCATCTTGAGGGCTCGGATGGTGGTAGTGAGCACCGAGACATGTGGCTTGAGACCACTCAGTCGGCACTTAACGTTCCAGAACTTCTCAAAGCCAATGTCAGCAGCGAAGCCGCTTTCAGTAACATGGTAGTCAAACATCTTCAAAGCGATACGGTCACCGATGATGGATGATTGTCCTACGGCAATATTGGCAAACGGACCGGCATGCACCATCAGTGGCTGATACTCCACGGTGGAACATAGGGTGGGGTTAATGGTGTTACGCATCCAGGCAGCCATAGCACCGCCTACTTCTAGGTCACCCGTGGTGACCGGGTTGCCTTTCTTATCAAAGGCTACCGTAATATTATCAAATCTTTCCCGAAGGTCGGCTAGGTCTTTGACAATGGACAGGATGGCCATAAGTTCAGAGCTTACCGTGATGGCAAACTTGGACGCCATCATATAGCCATCCATCCGGCCGCCGAGGCCTATAATAATGTTGCGCAGGCTCTGGGCACAGAAGTCCATAACCCAACCCATTTCTACCCTGGTAGGGTCGATATCCAGGCGGCGCATATTGGTCAGCCGAGCCAGTTGCTCATCATTGTAATTACGCTCGTGCTGCATTCTGGCAGTAAGGGCTATCAAAGCCAGGTTGTGGGCATTAGTTATATCGTTGATGTCACCGGTCAGACCCATGGAGAATTCAGTAAGGGGAATGAGTAGCGCGTTACCCCCGCCGGCAGCAGTCCCTTTAATATTCATAGTTGGACCACCTGAAGGCTGGCGGATACAGCCGCCCACCTTCAAACCCCGCTTGCCCATACCCTCTATTAGACCGCAGGTGGTGGTGCTCTTTCCCTCACCCAGCGGAGTGGGGGTTATGGCAGTTACCTCAATGTACTTGCCGTCTGGCTTGTCCTTGAGACGCTCCATAATCTTTATGAAATCGAGCTTGGATATTCTTCCGTAGGGAATGACCTCATCCTTCTCCAGGCCCAGCCTCTCCCGCCATTCCTCAGGACCAGGCATGTTTTCTTCGGCAGCCTCTGCAATCTGCCAATCCTTCATTTGTACTGCATCGTAAGCCAAGGCACTCTCCTTTGTATGTTTATTTCACAGTGAAGCCATTCTTAACCCTATTCGAACTAACACTAGCGTAGGTTGTCAGAGAGGTAACCAGATTTGCCTCCTCTTAGTTTGTTAGTCCTGACGGGGGAGTAGTTGATATCAAAGCCTGATAGATATTCTTTACTTCAGTGGTAATCTGCGTACTGGCGTCAAAAAGGGAACGATTTCTGATATCGGCTTCTACCCATGCCTGGTCATAGGGAATGAAGCCAAGAAAGCTAAAGCCGGGCAGACTAGAAACCAGGAACTCTTTATCTGCTTGGCTTCGTACCTTGTTCCCTACCACGGCGACATTATGCAAACCAATATCTTGTGCCAGTTTGTTGATGGTATAGGCTGTCTCAATGCTTCGTCTGCCTGGTTCGACTACTACAAGCAGTTTATCTACTGCCCTGGCTGTAGCTCGTCCCAGGTGTTCTATTCCAGCTTCCATATCCAGGATAACTACTTCGTTTCTGGCCAGGAGTAGATGGCTAGCTAGAGCCTGTAATAAGGTATTTTCCGGGCAATAGCAGCCGCTACCTCCCCTTTTGGTTCGCCCCATTACCATCAATTTGACACCATTATATTCTAGCCAGTACTTCTCAGGCAAGTCATCAACTTTGGGGTTTAATTTGAAAAGACTGCCAACCTGACCGGGTTGTGCCCCGGTTCTCTCTATAACTAGGTCTCCCATCTCAGATATGGGAGTTATCTTTTCGGGTTGTGGAAAACCAAGGGTAGCGGCTAGATTAGAATCAGGATCGGCATCTATGGCTAGCACGGAGTAGCCAGAATCAGCAAATGTTCTGGAAAGTAGAGCCGCTAGCGATGTTTTTCCTACCCCCCCTTTGCCACTAATCGCAAACTTCATAAAGCTATTAACTATACCATATTAATACCGGGACTTCTCAGGGGGGTCTCAGCAATAACAAACCTTGTTGCCTACCGAGTCCCAAATATAAATTATAGCCTAATGCAGGGTCACGGGTCAAGTAATTCGCTTGCTTACAGGCTCGTTGGGGGTAGAATCTGTCATCTGAAAAGCAATATCGGTGGGGAGATTAACTACCCCACCGATATTGATAAGCAGCGACAAAAGGGTAAGATGGCTTTACTCCGCAGGGTAGGCCGGGTTTATTTGAGATCCCTGAGGCCAGCTATAGGCTTTGGTGGTCTTGAGATGGGGTATACCATCGGTACCAATCTCGTAAATATAGCATGATTGGTTAGCCAGGCGGTCATTAGGACCAAAGGTTGCCGGCAGGCTAACCCCGGTATCAAAGTCCTTAATCTTCTGTAGTGCGTTGTAGATAGCCTCGCTATCTATATTCTCAATACCGACRTCCTCAATGGCAATCCTTAACGCCTCATAYAACAACATGCATGACGTATARTAGGAYAGRGCATTTACGTGATACCTRGCATCCCAGCCGTAGTCAGTCGGYTCCATKAAYGCYYTYAGGYGCTCYTGSTCMTCCGTGATYAGGKKGTCAGARTAAGCATAGTCAGCCATCACCAGAGTGGCGCCATRGGTRGGYTCCTCGCTGCCAAGCACTTGAGTAAGCTCCTCATACATCCCACCGGCAGACATTACGATGTATACTGCCTTCTTGGGGTCCATGCCGATGGCTATCATCTCATTGAGGGCTACGCCAGTTGCTGGACCAATCATGGGGAAGAAGATGTAATCGGGATCCAGCTCCTTTAGACGGGTAACATAAGGCGTAAAGGGTCCAGCTCCCAGTCCTGTACCCGGTGGCGCTACTTCAGCGTACTCACGCTTAAAATCAATGCCCAGGGTCTTTGCAGTAGCAATGCCCGAATCGATATGTTGGGTACCATCATTATCATCCCAGGAAAGAGAAGCGACTTTACAGGGTCTATCCTCTGTCCAGGTATCAGCAACGTAGTTCAAGAAGCAGTTAAAATTGATTTCAGGGACAAAGGTTTCCTGAAATACATAGCCTACGGGCTCCTGTGCGGTAGCTACGCTACCAGTAAAGCTGAGGACAGGAATCTTGTCACGGTCGACCAAGGTCTTGAGCCCGGAGCTACTCACTGCAGTCATGGTAAAAATTACATCAGGGTTCTTAGCCTTTAATTCCCGGTAGGCCAAAGGCACCTGAGACGCATCATAACGGTCATCTACCTCAGTCCACTCAACCGTAATACCAGGCACATAATCAGTTTCATTGGCCCACTTAAAGAACTCCTGGGCAGCAGTCCAGAGTCTGCCGCTCGCTTGTGCTGTGGGACCGCTGAAGTCCTGACAAGCACCAACAAGTATCGTCTTCTCGGCAGGCGGTTCTTCCTCACCAGCGCATGCCGCAAACAACGGCACAGCTAACAATAACAAGACTAGTAAGCCAACCACTACCTTAATTGTGTTTCCTCTCAACCTATTTCCTCCTTTTCTTAATTAGATAATCCCTTAATATAATGAAGGCTACATTACCATCACCCCCTCATACTTGCTCGCTTAACTTTAGCAGGTAAGCAGAAACCGTTTTCCTAAACATACAACAATTTAGCTTTTTTGTCAACCCCCACGATGATACCTGTGTCTTTAGTGGCTGGCAGAGCTGGGGGAATTAGGTCAGTAGCCATAGGGCCAGAGACGATAGGAAGCCTTAATAAGTTGCCACCAGTGAGCTAAACCACGGGGTTGCTTGATTAAGAAGATTATAATTACCAGGGCAAATAATATGGCTCCGGCAGCATAGGTTACGTTCGCGCGCAAGAAGGGGAAGGCTGCGGCCAGGATGGGGGAGATATAAGGGGCAAACACCTTATCTAGGAGACGAATAGAAACTGTCCCTAGAACGGCACCCAATGGGCTGCCGACACCGCCCACAATTATCATACCGAGATACCAGACAGAGTCCCTCAGTGTGAACTGTAGCGGCTGAATGCTGAAGCTCCAGCAGTGAGCCCATAGCGAACCAGCGATACCGGCATAGAGGCAACCGATGAAAAAGGCCAGAAGCTTATAATAAAAGAGGTTAATGCCCATCACCTCTGCCGCTAGGTCGTTATCCCTTACCGCAGTAAAGGCACGACCGGCCCGTGTCCTGGTGAGATTGAGAGCGGCCAGCCCGGCAATTAGAGTTAGCGTAATGATGAGGTAGTACATCTTGGTGTCAGTATCAAAAAGGAAGCCACCTATGCTGGCATAGCGGACGCTCATTGCAGCTGTCCCGAAAAGCTTAGTAACAGCCCAAATAATGATGAACTGGGCGGCAAGGGTGGACATGGCCAGGTAAAAGCCCTTTATCCTCAAGGAAGGAGCACCAAAGAAGAGTCCAACTGCACCAGCCATAATGCCAGCACAGGGCAAGGCAACCAAGAAGGGCAGCCCAAGCTTGGTGGTCAGAACAGCCGATGTATAGGCACCCACCGCCATAAAGGCAGCTTGGCCAAGGTTGATTTGACCGCATAGACCGGTGGTAATGTGGAGACCAAACACGGTAATTAGGGTAATACCCATCAAGTTGAAGACGCCTATCCAGCGGATACCGCCGAAGTAAGGGAAGGCAAGGAGTAAAGCTAGGAATACTGCCAGCATAATCCACTGAGCCCTGGTACGTACAGTAGCCATGTCCTGGCCGTAAGTCGTATCGTAAGTGCCAGCGGGTCGCATTGGTCTAAATCCTTTCTATCCTTTGCCAGCCGAAGATGCCATAGGGTCTAATCAGCAGAATAACGAGCATGAGAAAGAGAGGTGCTACATTGCTAAACCCACCACCGACCCAAGGGTCCATATATCCCCCAACGACAATCTCGAATACGCCGACAATAATTCCACCGACAAGAGCGCCATAGAGAGACTCCAGTCCACCAAGGAGCATAACCGGCAAAGCTTTAGTTAATCCAATTAGAGCATTGCCATTATTAACCGAATTAAGAGAGGCATAAAGTATTCCTGAAATGGCAGCTATGACCAAAGCAAAAGCCCAACTTTGGGCAAGAATATTCTTGACCCTTATCCCCAGACTCCTGGCTACTTGTTGATCCTCGGAGACAATCTGCATGCCCAACCCCATTTTCGTATACCTGAAGAAGAGGTAAAGGAGAACAAAAAGGAGGATCGCTATACCAAAAGCCCACAAGTAGTGCTGAGCGATAGATACCGGACCCAACCAAATTGCCTCACGAGGGATGAACTCAGGCAGGCCTTTAGTATCGGCACCCCAAGCCATAATGGCCACACCCTCCAGTAAGTAGCCTAGGGCAAGTGTGGCAATTATTACGGCTAGAATAGGCTGACCGATAAGGGGACGCAACATGAATCGCTCGACACCAAGACCAGCCAGTACAGAAATGACAAGAACCAACAAAATACTAAGCCATATTGGCAGACCCAATTGCTCGGCAAAGGACCAGCACAACCAGGCCAGTATCATAAGGAAACTACCATGAGCGAGATTGAGAACGCGGGAAGATTTATAAACCAGGACTAAACCGAGGGCAACCAGACCGTAAATGCCCCCTATCATAATTCCATTGACCAAGAATTGGAGAAATTGATCCATTTAGTCCTCTGCTCCCTCCAAGCCAATCAGGCCAGCCATCTCTTCCGCCTCCGGTAATGTTTTACCTCTCGATAGCTCTTCTTTTCCCCTCGTGTGCCGACCCCAAGGTAGAACTCCTTGACATCAGGATTATCAGTCAGTTTGGCCGCTGGTGCATCAAGAACTACCCTTCCGTTCTCTATTACATAGCCGTGCTCGGCAACAGAAAGCGCTGCCCTTGCGTTCTGCTCCACGATAAGCATAGCTGTCTTTTCCTCACTATTAAACCTCTGTATCATGTCAAATATCTCCTTGGTAAGTAGAGGGGCAAGTCCCATGGATGGCTCATCAAGGAGCATGAGCTTGGGGTGAGCTATCATAGCCCGACCCATCACCAACATCTGTTGCTCTCCCCCGGACAGGTAGCCGGCAGTGGCATGGCGAAGCTCTTTGAGCCTAGGGAAGTAGCTATAAACCATATCAAGCTCTCTCTTTACATCACCATGTCGGAGGTAAGCCCCGCCCCTAAGATTCTGCTCAGTGGTGAGGTGCTCAATTACCCTTCGTCCCTCTATTACCTGAACGATGCCCAGCCTGACAATATCCTCTGGGCTCATCCTGTCTATTCTGGTGTCATTGAAGTAAATACTACCATCGGTTACCTTTCCCTCTTCAGTTTCCAGTAATCCCGATATCGCTTTGAGGGCGGTGCTCTTGCCGGCTCCATTGGCTCCCAGTAGAGCGACAATTTCCCCCGGGGGGACCTCTAAGGAGACTCCTCTTAATACCAGTATGACATCAAGATACCTAACCTCAACAGCATTCATTACCAGCACTTGAGTCGCTCCTTAAAATCCAGGGGCTTCCGGTCAATCCCCAACGGTATTTACCCTGATGACAGCTTCCACAGTACCCTTACTCCCATCCTGGTAGGTCACGGTGGTTTTCTCCACGAGCTCTTGCTTACCGCTATAAATAGCATCTATCAGATTCCGGTAGCGGTGCTCCAAAAAGGCTCGCCTTATCTTCCTGGTTCTGGTTAGCTCAGCCTCGTCAGGGTCAAAGTCTTTGCGGATGTTGATAAACTTCCTTACCCTTGAATCTTCAGGCAGGTGGCGATTAACCTTTGCTACCTCCTGCTGAATCAACTCACAAACCTCCGGGTTCTGGGATAAATCAGCAGTGGCGGAATAGGGAATGTTTCTACCCCCAGCCCAC
>DUER01000172.1 GCA_011192075.1 Dehalococcoidia bacterium
AGAGGTTTCGACAGGAAGTGCGAGACTTCCTGGGAAAAGAGATGCCTCCAGATTGGATGGCGGTGGAGTTTAATCCTGAGCAGGAGCTTGAGACTAAGGAGGATTGGGCTTTCTGCCGCTCATTACGCCGTAAGATGGCAGAAAAGGGCTGGCTATCCCTGTGGTGGCCTAAGGAATATGGTGGTCAAGGACGCTCTCGAATAGATTATATCATCCTTAGGGAGGAGATATTCTACCGGGGGGCAGTAGGTTTTGATGGCCTTGCCTGTATCATGCTAGCCCCAGTGCTCCTGGCTTATGGTACGGAGGAGCAGAAGAGAAAACATCTTACCCCAATAGCTAGAGGAGAAGTACAGTGGTGCCAGGGTTTTAGCGAACCTAATGCTGGTTCTGACTTAGCATCTGTTACCATGCGAGCCAGGGAGGATGGGGATTACTTTGTCGTAGACGGACAGAAGTGCTGGACAGCAATGGGGCAGCATGCCGATTGGGGTTTCTTCCTTGTCAGAACCGACCCCAATGCTGCCAAACACAGGGGACTGAGCTTTCTTCTGGTGGATATGAAGACACCGGGTATTAGTATAAATCCGGTATATAATCTACTTGGTCACCCTCATTGGAATGAAGTCTTCTTTGACGGCGTGCGAGTGCCTAAGGAGAATTTAGTAGGTGGGAAGAACCAGGGCTGGTATGTAGCAACCAATGTTTTAAATAGTGAAAGGGTTAGCATTGAGCAGTATGCAATCTGTAGACGCGCCCTTGACCGACTGCTCCAGTATGTTAAGCAGAAGGAGCCTCTAGCAGAGAATCCTGTAATTCGGCATAAGTTAGCCGCCTTAGCTACCGAAGCTGAGGTTTGCCGCTTATTTTGCTATCACACCGCCTGGATGCAGGATAAGGGGCTTAACCCTATCCATGAGGCGAGCATGGGTAAAAGCTTTGCCGATGATGTGATGGTGCATATTGCTGACGCAGGTCTGCAGATTTTAGGACTCTACGGGCAACTGGGACGGGGCTCAAAGTGGGCGCCGCTTGCTGGAACCATAGAGGCAACCTATTTAACCTATCCCCCGTGGACTATTGGTTCTGGCTCGCAGGAAATCCAGAAAAATATTATTGCTATCGTAGGACTACGATTGCCCAGATGAAGGGTGTTGACAGGAGCGGTAAACGTGGACTTTGGTCTTAAAGAAGAGCAAGAAATGCTAAAAACCACGGCTCGTAACTTTCTGGAAAAGGAATGCCCTATTAGTCTGGTACGTGACATGGAAGAGGATGAGAAAGGCTATTCCCCGGAGTTGTGGCATAAGATAGCTGAACTGGGATGGCTGGGGCTGGTCTTCCCTGAGAAATACGGTGGTGGTGGAGGGGATTTCCTAGACCTGACGGTTCTCCTCGAGGAGATGGGGCGGAGTCTAGTGCCTGGTCCCTTCGTGCCTATTGTAGTCCTCTGTGGATTACCTATCCTAGCTGCGGGCACAGAGGAGCAAAAGCATGATTTCCTGCCCCAGATAGCCGCGGGTAAGGCAATTCTTACCATGGCTTTAACTGAGCCTAGTGCTTGCTATAGTGCCCAGGGTATCGAGGCTGGAGCATTGCCCGATAACAGTGATTATATCATCAACGGCACCAAGCTATTTGTTCCCGATGCTCATATTGCCCAGTATTTTCTATGTGTGGTCAGAACTGGGGGGGACGACATTAACCTGTTGTTGATAGATGCCAGAAGCCAGGGGATAAGATATACTCTGCTCAAAACTCTGGCTTCTGACAGGCAATGCGAGGTTATTTTTAATCAGGTGAGGGTACCGCAGAAGAACACACTGGGTAAGAGGGGTGAAGGCTGGGCATTGGTAGAGGAAACCCTGAGGCAGGCTGCGGTGGCTGAGTGTGCTCTGATGCTTGGCGGTGCCCAACGAGTCTCGGAGATGACCGTCGATTATGTTAAAGAAAGGGTCCAGTATGACAGGCCTATCGGCAGCTTCCAGGTAATTCAACACAAGTGCGCCGACATGGCGATTGATATTGAGGGAGCAAGATACATTACCTATCAGGCGGCGTGGAAGCTAAGCCAGGGTCTTCCCTGCGCCCGGGAGGTATCTATGGCTAAGGCTTGGGTTGGTGAAGCCGCTAATCGGACTTGCCTTCAGGCATGTCATCTCCACGGCGCTATTGGCTATACTCAGGACCACGATGTCCAGCTTTACCTGCGACGGATCAAAGCTGCTGGACTCATCTTTGGTGATACTGTCTTCCACCACGAAATAGTGGCTCAGCATTTGGGGCTTTAGTGATGAGCTAGTCCCTTTGTTTGTGCCTGCGGGAAGTCTAATCTATTATCTACGGATTTTTTATTTGTAAACCACCTTTTTGAATATATTGATTTATCGTGGCGATAGTATTTGTTATAGAAGTGAGCCATTACGGCTTGAAATTTAGCAAGTACTAAAACAGCATCACTATTTGTTGGTAAAATTTCGTCATCAAGCAACTCAAGAAATTGAGTAGTAGGCTCACCTGATACTATTTTAGTTATGGTAACGACGTAAGAACTGGTACAATTAATGGGGGCAGGTCAGAAAAAGCAGATGTCCTGATATTTGGAGCTGGTACTGTAGGCTCTTACTCATTTAGCGGTCATTATTACAGGGCTGGAAACAACAGGGGCGATTAAACATGGTAAAAGAGGAGGTGATCATTTATGAAGAGTTACGACGTTATAGTTATCGGCTCCGGAGCTGGGGCAATCATTTCAGATGAAGCCGCAGCACAAGGTTTAAAGGTTGCGCTCATAGACAGAGGACCATTAGTCGGCGGAACCTGTCTTAACTGGGGTTGTATACCATCCAAAATGCTGATTTACACAGCCGACCGGATAGTAGAAATAAAGGAAGCCAGGAAGTTGGGTATTGAAGCAGAGGTTAAGAATATAGACTTTCACTCCATAATGGAGCGAATGAGAAAGAGTAGACAGGAAAGCCAGACTCATATTAGAGAAGGTATTAAGCAATCGAAGAATCTAGATTTCTATGAAGGCGAAGGACATTTTATGGGTGATTACGCCTTAGAGGTCAACGGGGATAAACTGAAAGGAGAAAGGATTTTCATTGCATCCGGATCGCGACCCTTCATACCTCTGATAAAAGGCTTGGAAAATGTGGACTACCTTACAAACGAATCGGTCTTGGAACTGAAGGAAAGACCGGATAACCTTATTATCATTGGTGGGGGCTATATCGCTGTCGAATTCGGGCATTTCTTTGCGGCCATGGGCACTGAGGTTACCATTCTTGAGATGGCTGACAGGTTGGTTCTCTCCGAGGAACTGGAAATCTCTGATCTCCTGAAGGGTGAGTTGAGTAAGCACATGAAAGTCTATACAAACGCCTTAGCAGAGGAAGTAATAGAAAGCGAGAGTGGTGTTGCGGTTGTTACAAAGGATACCAATACAGGCAAACGAAGAGAATTTACTGCACAAAGAATTATGATGGCTGTGGGTAGAAGGTCTAATGCAGATATATTAGAAGTAGAAAATACCGGAGTAGAGACAGACAAGAAGGGCTTTATCAAGGTCAACGAGTACCTTGAGACAAATCAGAACAACATTTTTGCCATTGGGGATGCTAATGGGCAGCAGATGTTCAGGCACATGGCCAATAGGGAAGCTGAAATAGTTGCGCAGAATGTCTTCTATGGCACGAAAATCAAGGTTGACTACAGCGCCATTCCTCATGCGGTATACTCGCACCCTCAGATTGCATCTGTAGGCCTGACCGAGGCGCAGGCTAGGGAAAACTACAATATCCTCATCGGTAGGACGAAATATTTTGATATTGCCAAGGGCGAGGCCATGATGGAAAAAGAGGGTTTTGCCAAGGTAATAGTGGAGAAGGGTAGTAGCAGAATACTGGGCTTTCACATCATAGGGCCGTACGCTCCCGAACTCATTCAAGAAGTGGTAAACGCAATGACGTCAGGCGGAGGATTAGAAGAGATGAACCAGGGAATTCACATTCACCCTGCCCTTTCGGAACTAGTACAGTACACGCTCAATAGTCTAGAGGAGTCTTAGACTCGAAATATGATAGATATTAGAGGTGATGAATGAAAAATATATATGATTTGGCCATTATAGGTGGTGGCGCCGCAGGGCTGATTGCTGCTCCATTCGCAGTGCAACTTGGCGCACGAGTTGCCTTCATAGAAAATGATCGTATCGGGGGTGACTGCACTTGGACAGGTTGCGTCCCGAGTAAAACATTGATAAAAAGCGCCAGAGTAGCCTACCAGATGCGTACCGCTAGTCGCTTTGGCCTGGTGCCGGTAGACACCGCGGTGAACCTGAAACCGGTAATGGAGCATGTGCGCAGCGTTATTGCAGAGATATATAGCCATACCACACCAGAGACCCTGCGAAACCAGGGAATAGACGTTTTCCTGGGAGAGCCACATTTCATAGATCCCCATACGATTTCTATTGGCGATCAAATGCTGTCAGCGAATTATGTGCTGATTTGTACTGGAGCACACCCTTTCATTCCCCCCATTACTGGATTGGACATGACCCACCATTTAACATATCAAAATATCTGGGATCTTGATGTCTTACCGAACCATTTAGTCGTTATTGGAGGTGGGCCCATAGGTTGCGAAATAGCCCAAAGTTTTCGTCGCCTTGGATCTAGGGTTACCCTGCTGGAGGGTGGTGACAGACTGCTGCCCCATGATGACAATGATGCCTCCAAGACATTAGCTGAAGTCTTCCGTAACGAAGGAATTGACCTAAGGCTCAAATCTAATGTGGAACGCACCTGGCAGATAGGGGGTGACGTACACCTGACCGTGGCGGGCGAGGAGATAGTCAGTGATGCTCTACTGGTTGCGGTGGGACGGCGTCCGAACATAGACGATCTCGATATGAAAAAAGCTGGCGTAAAATATAGTAAGCAGGGTATTCAGGTAGACAGGAATCTACGCACCAGTCAACCCCATATATATGCCGCTGGAGACTGCCTGGGAGGTTTCCAGTTCTCCCATTATGCTGGTTGGCAGGGATTCATTGCGATACGCAATGCCCTTCTCCCGGGTTCATCTAGAGGTATCACTGACCAAGTACCCTGGACTACTTTTACCGACCCCGAAGTAGCTCATGTGGGGATGACCGAGGGACAGGCACGGCAAAAGCTGGGTGATGACGTATTCACTAACATTTGGCCAATGAAAAGAGTGGACCGGGCACTGAATGAAGCTGAGGATACGGGTTTCATCAAATTAATATACCGGAAAGATCGGAAACTCTTAGGTGTCACCATTGTTGCAGCAGAGGCCGGGGAGATGGTTAACGAATGGGTTGTAGCTATGAAGCACAGCTTTAAGGTAGACGAACTTGCCAGTGTTATCCATGTATACCCGACCTACTCTACGGCAAGCATGCAGGCTTCCGCTGCTATTCTGGTGAAAAGACTGCTGGGAGGTTTGTCGGGTGAGATAGTAAGGCGCCTCGCCCATGTTAAGCGCTGAAAAAGGAGCTAGCATGAACATAACGGCTAGACAAAAGGTACGGAATCACGTTTTTTACGAACTAACACGAAGCCTATGCCCTGAATGCCGGCAGGTGGTAGATGCCCAGGTCCTCATCCGTGACCGTGCTGTGTATCTTCGAAAGTATTGCCCGGAGCATGGTTGGCACGAGGCTCTGGTCTCTTCCGACGTCGACTGGTATCTGAATTCACTTAAATTTAACAAACCTGGTTCGATACCTCAGGACTTTACGATGAAGGTCAAAGAAGGTTGTCCTCACGACTGCGGCCTCTGCCCTGAACACCAACAGCACACCTGTATCGGAGTTATTGAGATTACCAGTCGGTGTAACCTGATCTGTCCTACGTGCTTTGCTGACGCAGGTCAGGGATACGACTTGAGCTTACCCCAAGTGGAAGCTATTCTCAATAGGTTAATGGTAACAGAGCACGAGCCGGAAATGGTCCAAATAAGCGGTGGTGAGCCGACTATTCACCCTCAAATACTGGACATTCTGAAGGCAGCGAAATCGCGTAATATAAGGCACATAATGCTGAACACCAATGGTATCAGGCTGGCGCAAGACCCTGATTTTGTCCATCAACTAGCTTACTATGAACCAACTATCTATTTGCAGTTTGATGGTCTGACTGCCCACGCTTATGATGTTTTGCGTGGACGTGACCTTTTAGCCATAAAACAGAAGGCTCTAGACCACCTCGCTGAGGCAGGAATGCATGCTATTCTGGTAGCCACGATAGTTCAGGGTATCAATGACAGCGAAATTAGTGATATTTTACGCTACGGTTTGAGACACCCGGCAGTACTGGGCATAAGTTACCAGCCGGTAACTTTCTGCGGCCGTTCGCAAGGCAAACCCGATCCACTACATCGTATTACCCTTCCTGATGTATTGCATAATCTAGAAGCCCAAACTGGAGGTATGTTCCGTATCAGCGATTTCTTCCCTGTACCCTGTCCTCACCCCACCTGCTCTGCCTGTACCTATGCCTTCAAAGACGGTGATCAGGTTATCCCCATCACGCGATTCGTGAACGTTGAAGACTACCTTGACTTTATCACTAATCGTACAGTCATTGACTTCTCAGAAGAAATAAAGTCAGCGCTGGAATCACTTTGGAGTATGGCAACGATTATGGGTGGAGAAAAAACCACTAATGTCTTGAGCTGCGCTACCTGCAACCTTAGTCTACCATCGCTAGATTATCAATCACTGAAGGAACGGTTTTTTATGGTGCAGGTACATGGCTTTATGGATGAGTACAGTTTTGACCTCAAGCGACTAATGAAATGCTGTGTTCACCAGCTTTTACCTGATGGCCGTGCTATACCCCTTTGCGCCTATAATAACCTGGGCTACCGCCAGAAGATGAAAGAGGAGGCATAACGTTGATAGAAAGAAAAGAGGCTCGTGAAATCAAGATGTGTTGCGCCACCTTCTACCAGAGTGACCTTGCTCGTATGCTTCTTGGAGATGTTTTGCATCCGGGCGGTCTTGAATTGACTGGCTATCTTGGAACGGTTACTGGGTTAAAGAGTGAGGATAGGGTGCTCGATGTTGCATGTGGGCGAGGTACCTCAGTTGTGTATTTGGCAAAACGTTTCGGCTGTTATGTTACAGGCCTGGACTATGGGCAGGACAACATTACTGCCGCCGAAAGCCACGCTGCTACTGAAAGTGTAGCTCACCTTACTGCCTTCAAAGAGGGTG
Organism: Dehalococcoidia bacterium; assembly: GCA_011192075.1. Taxonomy (GTDB): domain Bacteria; phylum Chloroflexota; class Dehalococcoidia; order Dehalococcoidales; family S120; genus S120. The sequence goes on from DUER01000172.1 coordinate 7,253, forward strand.
ATGCCGAGGGATTACCCTTTGAGGATGGAAGTTTTGATGTAGTTATTTCAGAGTGCAGTTTCTGTACGTTCCCCGATAAAACAAGGGCTGCACAGGAGATGGCACGCGTTCTTCGCAGGCACGGCCGGTTGGGAATAACGGATGTGACCATTAGTTGTCCCCTGCCAGAAGACATCCAGTCACTATTGGCCTGGGTAGCTTGTTTGACTGGAGCTGGTAGTCCGGAGCTTTATGTGTCGATCTTAAAGGATGCCGGCTTCATTGAATTCATTGTTGAAGATAAGCGAGACTCATTGCTTGAGATGGCAAATGATGTGCGTCGTAAGCTACTTGGTATGGAGCTGGCTATCGGCTTGGGTAAGCTAAACCTTGGTGACTTTAACGTGAGTGAGATCAAACATCTGGCGCAGCGCACACTGGAATTAATACAAAACGGAACAATAAGTTACAAGCTATTCAAGGCAAGTAGGAAGTAGCAGGTTTATTTATATGCATTGTCGACAACATGCTATTAAGGTAAAATCACTATGATAAGAGCGTTCTTGTTTGATCTGGATGGAACTTTGGTTCAGACTGAGAAACTCAAGGGTTTATCATATGTAATCGCTGTTCAACGTCTATTGGGGCTCTCCCAAGCGGATCAGAGAGCCATTGACTCATATCGGGAGGTCACACCGATCCTTAAATTCGTGTTATTAGTTAATTAATGGTAAAGCCGTCTTGGATTTGGATGGAAGTATATAGCTTTAGTTAGTCTGTTAGATTAATTAGATAACGATCCTAATATTGTCTGGAATAGGATGAAGACCTTCCACGAACTTGCCCAAACTGAGTCGCCATTTTGCAAGTAACCATTTGCTTGTCATGTCTGCCCCGTAAGTTTCTATTCGTAGAGGAATCTTATGTCTTAGTAATACAGTTGTCAACACCACGTGTATGTAGTTACGACCTTGGAGATGGAGGTTAAATTAGTTAAAGACTGGGTAACATTGGTCAGAATATGCAATCAAAGAGTCGGCCAGAAACGTGGTCACCATTTAGAGTGGCCATTACTGAATTGTGCTGATATTGGGTAACAACGCACACTACTTGCTGTAAAAGCGGTAAGGTGTTTTCTCGACCGTACTTAAGAGTTTCTGAAAAGACTCTAGCTAAACGTAACGATAGTACTTAGGCTCGTACATTTGGGACTTAATGTACGCCAGGGTATTACTGGGCCTTGGTTTACTTGCAAGACTGTGATTATAGGCTACCTCCGCTACTGCGGTAGCAATAGTAGCAGAGACATCCCTGATCTTGGTTAGTGATGGATAAATAAGCCCTTGCTCAAGATCAGCTGCTGAAACCTCCCGGGCCAGTGCTCTTGCAGCAATAAAGAACATTTCATCAGTAACAAGCCTAACCCCACATGCAGTGATACCCAGTCCGATGCCAGGAAAGATATAGACGTTGTTCGCTTGACTCGGCACGTACGGTTTCCCATTGAACCTGACAGGAGCAAAGGGACTGCCACCTGCAAAAATTGCACGCCCCTCCGTCCAGGTATAGGCTTCTTCAGCAGTGCATTCTGACTTAGAGGTCGGGTTCGACATGGCAAAGACGATGGGTCTTTCGTTGCAACTAGCCATTGCTTCTAATACTGGTTGAGTAAATGTCTTCGGTTGTCCAGCGACCCCAATGATTGCTGTAGGTCTGAGCGATACAACAGCAGAAAGAAAATCAGTGATATGCTCATGGTCATGAGCGTAAGGCAGTTGATTTTCGGCAAGATCGCTGCGGCCTTTCATAACCAGACCTTTGATATCCATAAACCAGCACCGGTTACGCGCTTCCTTCTCAGATAGCCCTTCGTCAACCATCGCAGAGACAATCATATTGCCAATTCCGATACCCGCTTCGCCAGCGCCGAGGAACAGGATTTTTTGATCCTCTAGCTTGCCTCCTGTAATTCGCATAGCCGAGTACAGTCCTGCTAGAGCTACGGCTCCTGTTCCCTGAATATCATCGTTGAAAGTGCAAAATTGTTCTTTGTACTTCTTTAACAAGCGAAATGCATTGTGATTGGCAAAGTCTTCAAACTGGATAAGGGCACGGGGATAGAGTTCCTGCACCGCCA
>DUER01000173.1 GCA_011192075.1 Dehalococcoidia bacterium
TATCGCTAATTAGCAGTTTTCAGGATACTGTATTCATTGCCGCTATCATTTGTACTTTCGGTATATTTACCTCTTTAGCCCGTGGTAAAAAGTAACTGAATTAGTTTTGACATGACCTCTTCCTAACACCGAAGAGAAGGAAAGTACTATCCAAGAAACGTGAGCACGTTCTTAAGGTTACTTGGCTTTTTATTTGAACATATCCCCCAAAACCCCCAACCACATTCCTCACTGTGGACTCGTCAAATATAAATTCATCAGTAGGAGAACTTTTAGTCTATACGCGCTGATATCCCCAAGAATGTTCAGTGGGCGATAATGTGACTTAGTGGGCTATAGTGTGCGATAGACCATGCAGGATAAAAGGTAGAACTTTCTCAGCCTCTTTTGCCTTATCGAATCCTTCTTTTCTCAGAATATACAAATTGACGGAATGTTCAACAGACTAATAACCCTTGACAAAGGAATCTGAACCACTTAAAGTGTCCATTGCTGGTTATCGTCAATATTACAGGTGCGAATATAATTAACCATACCAAACAGCATAGGAGACAATGTGGAGGTAACGATGGCAGAAAACGAGATAGAAGCGGCCCAGCTCTTTGCACAGTATGCGGCTAACCTCAAGTATGAAGACATTCCTGCTGATATCAGAGAGGGCACCAAGAGGAATATTCTGGATACTTTGGCTGTTACCGTTGCTGGGAGTTCACAAAATAATCAATATCGAGCGCTTGTAGAGCTGATTAAGGACTCCGGTGGCAAAGAAGAGAGCACCATTCTTGGCTTCGGGTACCGGGTACCGTCTTGGATGGCGGCTTTCGCCAATGCTGCCTTGAACCGGGTATTGCACTATGATGACACTTACGACGAAGCTGTCACCCACCCCAGCTGCACTACGGTGCCTGCTGCCTGCGCTATTGCCGAACGGAAAAAGAAGGTAAGTGGTAAGGATCTGATAACAGCCATTACTCTGAGTAATGACATCACCAGCCGGATGGGACTTTCCATCTGCGAAAGGCCTCAGGGTTGGAAACCTGATTGGTATCAAACTCCTGTGCATGGTGTGTTCGGTGCTGCCGTCGCCTGCGGCAAATTATTGGAATTCGACGCGGTAAAAATGCAGAATGCACTGGGTATTGCTCTGCACCACTCTGCGGGAACTTTGGAGGGTCCTGGCATACCTAGTGCCTTTGCCGCCAAGGGTGCAGTCTTATCAGCTCTAATGGCTGACCAGGGTATCACGGGTGCCAAAAGCAGCCTGGAAGGTGCGGCTGGTATGTACAATGTGTATTACGGTGGTGACTACAACAGAGACCGGTTAGTTGCCGACCTGGGTAGTAGGTTTGAAAGCGCTGGCATTAGTCTAAAGCCGTGGCCTGGCCTCCGTTATTTCCATCCCTACATCGACGCCACGTTGCAACTGGTGCGTGAGCATGATATTATTGCCCAGAACATAAAGCGAATTACCATCTTCGTTGCTGGCTATGTTCAGGGTGGCTGTGAGCCTCTAGAAGCGCGCCGAAAGCCAACGACTCTTTATGAGGCCAATATCAGCCTCCCTTATCTAGTAGCTCTCGCCGCCACCAAAAGAAGGGTCCTTATCAAGGATATTATTTCGGAGGCACTCAATGATACGCTAGTTCTTCAAATTGCCCAGAGGGTATTCCCCGAGGTCGACGAACGGTTTAGCATTGCTAATAAGATAGGGCCGGCCCTAGTGGCGATAGAACTCACCAACAGACAGTCCTACTCCAAACAGATGGAAATCGCTTACGGTCATCCCAGAAACCCTATGACCGAGGAAGATTTCTTAATTAAGCTTAGGGATTGCGCTTCACAGTCAGTAAAGCCCCTATCAGATGAGAATGTAGAGAGGATAATCGACATGGGGCGTCACTTAGAAGAGATTGACGATGTGACCCAGTTTATTCGTTTTCTGGGCTGAAGGCAAATTACCATCGGTTGAGTCTAGGGATTAGTTTACCTTTACTGGATGAGCTTATGTACGAACTGGTAATAAAGGGCGGTAGGTTGATTGACCCAGCTCAGGGGATTAACGAGTGTAGGGACATTGGCATTTTTGACAGGAAAATAGCCGCTTTAACTCACGAGATACCACCCAGCGAGGCCAGAAAGGTTATTGACGCACAGGGTAAGATAGTTACCCCGGGGCTTATTGACCTTCATGTACACGTAGCCGATGCCATAATCCCACTGGGAGCGGCTCCGGACGAGGCTGGCGTTTTACGTGGGGTGACGACTATATGTGATGGTGGGAGCACTGGCTGGGTAAACTTCCCGGGTTTCAGGAAGTACGTTATTACCCAGGCCAAGACCGACGTCTTCTGCTACCTGAATATCTGCCCCACTGGTCTCTCCATGATGCGGGAGATACGGGGTTGGGACGACATTGATACTGAGGCTACCCTGAAAATAGCCGTCGAGAACCGGGACATAATAAAAGGCATCAAGCTACGAGCGGTCAACCCCCTAGCCCACAAGTTAGGTCTCAAGGCAGTGAAGGTGGCGAAGAAGGTGGCCAGGGAGGCCGGGATTTCTCTTATGGTCCATATCGGCGACCAGAGAAACAGGAAAGCCGGCGAAGTGGATGTAATGGATGCCTTTAGTTTGAAGTTGCTACCTCTGCTGGATAAGGGTGACGTCCTAAGTCACGTCTACACCGCGCAAGCGGGTGGTGTTATCCAGCCCGACGGCACCGTGCCTCCTGAACTCAGGAAGGCGCAAGACAGAGGAGTGATTATGGATACGGCTCACGGTAGGCCCAACCTCAGCTTTGAAATAGCTAGGCAGGGGCTCGCTCAGGGGATTATGCCTACCACCATAAGTACTGACCTAGCTAGCACCAATATTCATGGTCCTATTTTTAGTCTGTTATTAACTATGTCCAAATTTATCGCTCTTGGTCTGAGCCTAGAGCAGGTCATAGAGATGACAACGGTAAACCCGGCCCGCGCTTTAGGGGAAGAGAAACGAAGAGGAATGCTTAAGGTAAACATGCCGGCTGACATCTCTATCATCGAGCTCACTCATGGTGATTTCATGTTCACAGATGCTTGGGCTGGCAATGAACAAAAGGGAGACATCCTCTTGCTGGACCACCTAACCATAAAGGGTGGGATGGAGATAATACCCAAGCCTAGGGCTAAGAATGAGGTTGCCAGCAAGAGGCCTTTTTAATTGCACAAGCGCTTATTTTATGACCTCATAGAAAATCGTTCCTTATATCATATAAACAGATACGCTTCAGCCCTGCCTGATTAGGACTTCTTATCCCATCGCCTTATTCCATACTTTGGTAGGCTACTAAAGGTAATCCTCAAGCTTCATAGAGTCCCAAGTATCCTTGGGAGGAGTGACCCGTCTGGGAAACGGTTTGTCCAACGGTATAGTAGCATCTATGAGCGTCTTCGTTAACATAGAACCAGGATGGACAGATATATCTAAGTCACCCCTCATTCTGGTAGCAATAGCCCACCATACTTCTGACTCGTCATAGACATCAATGTCTTCATCCACTACTACCGCCATTCTACCACCCTCATCGCTACTCAGGGCTGCAAGACCGGCCTGCTTGGTTTCTTCCTCAGCTTGTTTTTTTAGGGATACATAAATGAGGAGTTTACCGCATTGCCTATCGGGACCGACATGAACAGCTTTAACATTGGGAACCGCTCTCTTCACCGCATCGTAGATATTAGCTTCACGGCCCAATTGTCCTACCAGATTGTGCTCTTGATGTATCGGGTAAAGATCGTGGTAGATGGCGTCTCGGCGCATTGTTATTGCCGTTACTTGGATAATGTAGCAGGGACGCTCCTCTCCGTAATAACCAGCACCTTCACTAAAGGGGCCTTCTGTACCCATCTTAGTGGGGTCAATTATCCCCTCGATAGCTATCTCGGCATGGGCAGGAACCGGTAGGTCCACCGTCACCGCTTGTGTAACCTCAAGTGGCTCTCCCAATAGTGCCCCCACTAATTCAAATTCATTTTCATCCATCTTTAATGGTCTACCAGCTGCCACTGCCATGGCTACTGCGGGGTGATGACCTAGAAAAGTTACCACCTCCATCGGCTTGCCGAGTTCAGCGTAGCGCTGACCGATTTTACCACCGTGGTGATTAGGTATCATCATACAGGCGATTCTATCTTTCCCTTTCAACTCCATACGGTATATCCCGACATTCGGTATGCCGGTATCGGGATCTTTAGACACCGTCATGCCAATGGTCACATAAGGACCGGGGTTAAGTTCGGCATGGTGAATTATGGGTAAGCGTTCTAAATTTACATCTTTACCTTGTATAATAATTTCTCTGACCGGAGCTTCCGCCGCTGGGACTTGCTTGGTTGGTTTAATTTCCTCTTGTCTTCCTCTGTATTCCTTTAAGATTACATCCTGCCCTAGCTTCATCCTTTCTGGAGTTATTCCAAGCGCCACCCCCAGCATCTCATAACTGGCAAAAAGGTTAGTCACTAGCGGCAGTTTGCTCCCCTCAATTTTCGAGCAATAGACTACCGGAAAACAACCTTTCTTAGCTAACTTATGTTGGAGAACAGGTACTTCATATTTAGGTTTGAGTAACCTATTAACCTCTACATAATAGTTAGCTCCTAACCTCTTCACCACCTGCAGAAATTGCCTGAGGTCTTTACCCACTCTACTTCTCCTCTGATGCCTGAGAAAGTGACAATGTGCGTCGTCAGCATTTAAGACACAATTTTATAATGGACACTTTAGCTAGTCGAATTCTCTTTGTCAAGCCCCCTCAATTTCTGGTAGTGTATCATTTTGGATTGATACCCTTTATCAAAGTGTTATAATCCATATTAAAGCAGGGTATATAACTATAATCTAGGAAAGGGGGAATAAGCCAATGCCAAGGTTTGGTTTAATTGTGGGCTTCATATTAGCGATCTAGATATACTTGATAATTATGGTTCGGAAAAAGAAAACTAATATATTCCATGACCAGATGGAAGTAGGATTTGCTTTTACTCTATCATCTCTGACTACGACTTTGCTGATGAGATCTATGTGGTGGACGCTGATGGTTCCAATCGGGTTAACCTCAGCAACAATCCAGGCAATGATTCAATGCCCGCTTGGTCGCCCCAGGCGGTCATGTAGACTTTTTTCACTGGTATGAAACACAAGAATACCTAGTTATTAATGTTCGTGTTCCAGATTTCTTATTCAGTTGTTAAGGTGCTCAGGCTTATCTATTAAGGTTCCTTTATATCTTCATATTCACCATAATCCTTCACCACCACCATACCACAATGAGATAATAGTCACATACAAGGGTTGTGTCTCCACATATAATATTAATGCTGAAGAGGTATCAATCTCGGTGAAGTTGGTGAGGTATATTGTAATGTGGAAGTTGAAGAGCTGCCCTCGATGTAAGGGTGATATGCTCATTAATGAAGATATGGATGGTTGGTATGAGCAGTGCCTCCAATGTTCATGTCGGCATGAGCTAAAGGAGTTAGCTAAATCTAAAGAGCAGTTTGTTCTGGCTGGAGAAAAACGAGCCAAAAGTGACGTTTAAGTTACTCATGACTGTTTGATTCCCCTGTGGAGGATGAAAATGCCAATTTACGAATATGAGTGTGAAGACTGTTCAACACGACTTGAGTTGAGGCAAAGTTTTAAAGATATCCCTGAGGGATCTTGCCCCAAGTGTAAAGGGAAGATGAGTCGCCTCTTCTCATCAGTACCCATAATCTTTAAAGGACCCGGGTTCTACGTTACAGATAATAGAAAGAAAGACGCAACACCGGAATAAGCTAATAAATCTGAAGACGTCTAGTCAATCAGATATAAGCGGATGTATGAACATTCGCTTTTATACTATCATCTGAATAATAATACCGGTCACAGTAGCTGAATTCGACACAACGATATGATGAAGGGTTAAGACTAAATTGAAAACATACCAAGAAAAGCGTGATTTTGACAAAACCAATGAACCACCGTGGAGGATTAGGGACAAGGGGCAACACCGCTTTGTGGTTTAAAAGCACCAAGCCACTCATCTCCACTATGATTTTCGGCTGGAAATTGGTGTCGTACTGAAGAGCTGGGCAGTGCCTAAAGGTCCTCCCCTTGAACCCCGTGTCCGCCGACTTGCCATCCAAATAGAAGACCACCCCATTGACTACATTGATTTCGCTGGAGAAATCCCTCAAGGAGAGTATGGTGCTGATAGCGTGGAAATCTGGGATAAAGGTGAGTGTGACTTGGAGAAAGGGTCCGCTGATATACTGGAATTCTCGTTAAGAGGCAAAAAGCTATTAGGTAATTATGCTTTAATCCACACTAATAAAGAAAACTGGCTTTTTATCCACCGAAAAGAACCGTAAATATAGCTTCCTTTTTACCGCTAAATCTAACTTAAGAAGTGGTATTATCACTGTAGGTAAGTTAATTTATGGTCCCGATACTATCACACTGAAAAATGCTGCCTGAGCTTCAACTGGAACGGATAATCCCATTCCCTTGAACATAAGGTTTTCTCGCCTCGAAACATCGAATATCATGTATTCCTGCCACGGCCTGTAGTCAAAGGGAATCTTCTCCTTTGTCTGTTCAGTAAGATATTTATAAGAGTTCCAAAGATAATCCCGGAGCTGCTTTATAAGATCAAGGTTAGCTCCTTTTGATGTAGCCATCCACCTTAGTCCCGCAAACTCAGGCCGTGTCTCCGGTATCGTTTCAGTGTAAGAAATTCCAGCCGCCTTCGCTTGCCCCCGTAGATGGTCAAAAAATATCTTCCTCTGTTCAGGATCTGCCATATTAAGAGAAATAAATGCCCTTGTTTTTATATCTTCTCTTTCTCCTGTGCGTGAATTGACATTGGCAATCGGAGCATCTATAGAAACACGCGGATACCCGTCTTTTACCAGGCTCATCGTTCCAACAAGGCGGAGAAAAACCCCCGTAACTTTATTCTGGTTATTCTTATACACCTCGACTAGCCTGACCCCTAAAGCGTCACTTACATATTTTGTCATTATATTGGTGGAAAATGTATCTTCATACTCAGACTGGACGATAAAATCTCCACATTTCTGTAGTCCCTCAATATCGGGTAGTGGATGGGTAAAGGCTCTATCAAGCCGGTCACCAGATGGCCATAAATAGTTCTCTAAAAAGTCCTTTTCATTCACGTGTCAATCTCCTTTCCTGATAAATGTCACTAACATAATGGACGCTAGCCACCGCTGTTGGGCCTTTGCTATGGGACTTCAATATAATCCAGCCACGAGAGTTTGTCAATACTAGAAAAAGGAACCTTCATTGATAAGCCTGAGCACCTTACCAATAGAATAGGATATGTGGTGAAATGACACGAGTGGCACTGGATGGCAACATATGGAATATAGCTGGGGGGTTCGGAAAAGGATGCCGATATTTACTCTGTAGGTACCTCCTTTGCTTCTTCAGCTTCCGGGGGTAGCACGATGGAAACCGGCTGGTTATAGTTATAGGCCAGCAAACTCATGGTGAGGTCGATGGTAATTTCCCCTTCTTCGCCCAGGTAGTCCATGAACTCAGGGGTCGTCTCCATAGCCATATCTATCTCTGCCTTCATTAAGTAATAGGTGTCCTTGGCAACCCATTGTTTCACGGTGAAGTCGCTGAACACTTCCTGAAGAAGTTCTTCGGGTACGGTGGGCAGGATTCCTACTCCAGCTCGCCCTGTTGGCTCCATAGCTATTTGCCAGAGTTGTGCCATTTCCGGAGTGAGCTGAAGCACATAACAGTCTACGCCTTTCACCTTCTCACTGCCGATGACTTTTACCTGCGCTGTTTTAAGGAGCTCCTTATAAGTTTCAAGCCTGCTTATCTCTTTCAGCATTTCCCAAGCTTCTGCTGGTACCTCCTCCTTCATCCACGTGGGCTCCTCTTCTGGGGCTTTCGCCATCGCATACATCATGCCATCAATAATATACATCTCCACTCCCTCCTCCATTTCATCTTCCTCAGGCGCTGCCATGTTCACATTCATAGTTAGGTCTGCTCTCATCTGTACATTCTCAAGGTCCAACGTGCCACTGTTATCCATCGTCACAGTCTGTTCAAGTGCCTCACCCTCAGCTTCACCGGCCATGCCCATGGTCACATCCGTATCAAACTGGTATGTTCTTATGTTGTCGAAGGATTCAATTACGCCGTCGACTATCTCTTGCGCTGAGGGTAACTCTACCTCCTCTTCAGTCTCTTTGGCACATGCATTGAAGGAAAGAACCATAACCAGCACTAGAGACATAGTTAAAATATTCTTCCCCATTTTTGTCCTCCTTTACTAGGATATTACCAAACCAAAAAGGACACCAGCCACCGCATTCGACTAGCAGTTCCAGTGTCCTTCACTACGAATTAAAGTTTAGTCCTGTCTTGAGAGTTAGTCAATATGAAAAATGATTTGAAATAGTGAATATGCTGTTATCAATACATTTTGCTAAAGAAGGGCATCAATTTGTTGTGACAATTCGAAAATAAGCCGTCTACATGTAGGCTAAGATTTATGCTGGAGCTTCCCATATTTGTTTTGACGAGTAGCCTTCCGTCATTAATTCGCTTTCAGAATATTCAATCTTTTTGGGCTCTACCTTAATTACCAAACCTTTTGGTGGCTCAGTGGTATCCCGACCAAGAGCCCCGACAAATTCCTGCCAGTGTATAACTTCTTTCCTCGTATGAATGCTCTCTGGTTCATCGGGTTCTAGAATCGTTGCCAATCCTGTAATCTTAATCGCTTTGTGTGTTTTCCAGTCATCACCCTTCCAGCTAGGTTTTAATTGGTTGCAAATAGTGACACTAACCTTTGGATTTACCTTGATGTTCTCTATCTTCGTACCAGGGTCGGCAAAGATATATAGTGTTATCCCCTCGGCAAAGCACTCTAGCGGTGTGGCTCTTGGTTGGCCATCACTACTGGCAGTTGCAATGACGCACATAGTCTGTTCCTTGAACATAGTAGCGATACGCTCCTTGAGCTTGTCCTCAGGTAACTTTGCTGTAAGCTTTTTTGCTATTAACTCCCCGTATTCAGTCACAGTTTTCCTCCTTTCCCGATTGTAATGCGGCTATGTTAACACTTTGCTCGCTGGCCGTCAACACCATTAGATGTGGTTCCTTGGTCGTGTGGAATGAAGTTACGACTTTGGGGAAGAAGATACAATGAGTCAGGGACTAAGGTAACAATTCGTCAGATTGTACAGCTTAAAAAGGTTCCTTTTTA
>DUER01000174.1 GCA_011192075.1 Dehalococcoidia bacterium
AGCTTTGGTTTAACTCTCTTCTCCTGGCAGTCAAGATAACGTTGGAGGAGTTTCTCCTCATCAGGCTCTGTTTCTAAAGCCAAGGCCATGAGCTTTTTGGTAGCATATAATCCTCCAGCTACCCTCCAACCGGGGTAACCATTTATGTTTTCAAATAGAAGCGCTGGGCCATCGGTATCAGATATCTTCCTTATTCCGGCGGCAATCTCATGCTTAATGTCAACCTCTTTCTTAACTCTAAGCAGCTTTCCTTTCGTCTCAAGGTAATCCAGATAACCCCTGAAATCCTTGGGTAACATATTTATGCCTCCTTTACTTACATTACCTATACGCCCATAGCGTCGTAGCAGGGAAGACTGTAGGCAAGGTTACTATCAGCCTCAACCGTTATCCCTATCTACTCATTCATAACCCCATCACTTATTCATTAAAACATCTGGCTTTTGTGGCTGGTCTTTGCTAGGGTTTATACATACTTGTCTAAAGATAGCAAATTGTCTCCCAGATGCTCTTGAGTATTCTGACCATATTTCCTCTCTATTACCCTCAATTTACTAAAAGGTTATACTTCATTCCCACATATAGCGGATACGACTAGCTATGTCAGCTTTGTTATTTATCTGAATATTAGTGTCTTCACGATTCACTATTCGACATACTTTTATTTCCTCCATTGCATTCACCACGAAATCTGTAAAAAATCTCGAGCATTGAGCATAATTGTGCCTGTCAGAGAGTCCAAAGGGACGCAAGTAATAGCGTTGAGGCCATAGAACATATAGGAAGTCACGAGCACGTGTCATAGCGACATAAGTTAATCTGAGTTCTTCCTCAATCTCTTCATCGGTACCAGTTGACATATCAGAGGGTAAACAACCATCAGCTGCATGGATGAGATATACAACGTCCCATTCTAGGCCTTTTGCTGAGTGTATCGTTGAAAGCACGAGCCAATCTTCATCCTTGATAGGTGGACCAGCCAGATCACCAGTGGATGTTGGTGGATCAAGTATTAAATCAGTCAGGAATTGTCTCCTTGATTTATATCCCGCTGCCAACAGACCCATATGTTCAATATCATTTTCCCTTGGTTCAGCATTTTCGTAATTTCGCCATAATATAGGCTTATAAAACTGGTGGATTCTGTTAATTTGCACACCTGGATTTTCATCACCCATATTTGTCAGGTCACTCAACAAAGCTCCGAATTCTATTATTTCTTTTCTTGCTGCTACAGGTACCTTGAAAGATGAGATAGTGGAGGGATTAAATCCATTACTTTGTATATGGTCGAATACTGATGCTGCCGTTACCGGACCTATTCCATTTAGCAACTGAAGTACTCTGAACCATGCGATTTCATCCCGTGGATTTTCGAGGATTCTTAGAAAGCTAATTAAGTCCTTTACATGTGATGTTTCAAGAAATCGTAAACCACCATATTTATGAAAGGGTATGTTCTTGCGAGTTAAGGCTAGTTCGAGTGAATTTGAATGAGATGCAGCTCGAAAAAGCACAGCCTGTTTATGAAGAGGCACTCCCTGTTCATAGTGATCAAGAATTAGACGAATCACTTCGTCATCTTGGTGATTTTCGTCGATGCAGGTGATTAACTTTGGCCGTTGTTCACCGATTCGTTCAGACCACAAGTCTTTCGAGTATCGTTCTTGTGCCTGCCCAATAACACGATTTGTACTATCCAGGATTGGTTGAATTGAGCGATAGTTCTGTTCCAGTGTCACAATTGTTGTCCCGGGAAACTGCTTGGGAAAATCGAGCATATTACGTATAGTTGCTGAACGGAAACCATATATGCTCTGGGCATCATCACCTACTACCATAATGTTATGATTCAAGTGCCGCATACCGATTAAAATACCTGCTTGAATCTTGTTTGTATCTTGGTACTCATCTACCAGGATATGGTCGAAGCGACCACCAATTGATTCTGCAGCCTCATCGTTCTGTAGTAAATAGTAGAGGTATAATAGTAGATCATCGTAATCAAGTATGTTCTGTCTTTGTTTTCGTTCAACATACTCTCGGAATAGAGCCTTCAGTTCCTCTTTCCACATTTCACACCAGGGGAAGACTCTTTTAAGTATGGTTTCTAACTCTTCATTTCCGTTGACTCTACGTGAATAAATAGCCAGACAAGTGCTCTTTCGAGGGAATCGGCTTTCCTTCTGAGAAAAAGCCATGTCATTACGAATTACGTCCAATAAATCTTCTGCATCAGTTCGGTCAATAACAGTAAAATCAGGTGAAAGGTCGGCCGTTTGCGAATACATCCTCAAGATGCGGTTGGCAAATGAGTGAAAGGTTCCTCCCCATACGCGACTAGTTACAGAGTTACTGGATTCTGTCACCAAGGCCGCACGTCTAAGCATCTCCTCGGCTGCTCGTCTCGTAAATGTTAATAGAAGAATTCGATCGGGTGAAACACCATGAGAGATAAGGTAAGCAACCCGATAGGCTAGAGCTCGTGTTTTACCACTACCAGCACCAGCGACCACCAGGAGCGGGCCGTCAATATGAGTTACCGCTTCATATTGCTGCGGGTTTAATTCATTTAGCCAGTTATGTTTTTCCTTCGTCATTGTAAGCTAAGTAACTATTCACTATTCTAATACAGATTCTAAATTCCACAAAGTTCATTACATACTTTAATCATAGATACGGTTGAGGAACCATTTTTCATCCACTAGACAAAGTTCATACGTACCCACACTCGAGTGTTTTGCGTTAACACGAATAAGGAAACGTATAGTTTCCCCCTCCCACCACTTCGTAGGTTCCCTCCACCAGTCGAAGACTTCAACTACCTGGTAAAGGCGTTTCCGCCATATAAATGCCTTTGGTACTGTATGTCCACCAGGATGAGTGACAACCGGTTCACAAATAAGCTTGCTCATTTGACTAACACCGAAAGGAGACAAACACTAATATAACAGAACAAACGTTCTATTGTCAACAGTCTTGTCAATAGAAAAAAGGAACCATTCTACACTATGAATATTTGGCCATTTTAGTATTATAGTAATGTAGAGATGGAGACATAAGGATACAGTCGAGAGTTGAACGCTCGACCCTGTTTTTACCTCTTAGTAAGTAAAATGAGCTATCGTTATTGTACGGTTTACTTATCTCCTGAGAGGAAATCAAGTATATGGGAATTGACCAGCTCCATCTGTTCCCAGTAACACTTCCTTCGAGTTATGCGCTAATGACATCGAACAGCGGCCAATGCATCCGGAGCAGCGCCACAGTTAGCACAGAAGCGCGCATCTGGGAGATTATCGTGCCCGCAATTCTCACATCGCATCGTTCTCCTCCACTCAGTACATCAACGATGTGCAACGAAGACTCGTTCCAAAGACAGGTAGGCTATTATTTCTTAGTAAGGAAACCTCTTATGGCTTTACTATAGCGCTGGTAGAGATAGGCGCTAGTAAGAAGGAGGACCCCTAGACCTATGAAAGCGATAATGCGGTATAGCTGCGTCAGGGCAAAGACGTCATAAACAAAGACCTTGATGGTGGGGATAGCGATCAGGGCCAGAGCAGACAGTCGAACCAACCTCCACTGCTTGATCATGCCGACTACCAAAAGAGCTACAGCGTAAATTGCCCAGAGGGCGGTAAGAGCGAGAGGGGTGTCGAAGTAATTGATGACCTCGGCACTCAATAGCCAGAGTGTAAAGAAGTTGGCAGCCACGAAGAAAATAGGATAGATAGACCAGATACGCTCCTCCCAATCCCGAAGGGCCTCTCTTTTTCGCCAGAGAAGATAACCGGTGAGGTACAAGGCAGCGATACTGACCAGGAAAGCTAGGAAGCGCTCGTTGAGTATCGGTGTAAAGGTACGCAGCTCTACCGTGGTATCAAAGAATAGCAAGCGAATGGCCATAGCGGCGAAGACAATGTAGCTAAAGCCGCGAAGCTTAGGCATCCGAAGCCTGAACGAGAGCCACATGAGAACTGTGCCCTGTGCGGCCCAGGCTATTGTCGTCCATGCACTGTCCCCTAATTGGGCAGGTATAGCTGCCGTGAAGAAGACCAGAGCGATGCCCAGGGCGAAAAGAGCGAGTCTAACATTCTCGACACCTCTTCTGATGGCAACATATGCTAGGCCGCCGTAGGAGAGGGCCAGTAGTAGAGAGAAGCCGCCGAGCCATACTCGGAAATCATCCCAGAGCAACGCATAGCTTATCCCAAAATAAGAAGCGGCGTTGATAAGCATGAGGGCATAATCGAAGGCCTGGGAGGCTCGACGCCACACAATGTGATAAAGTGTCGTCGCACCCACAAAGATAAGGAAGATCAGCGTCAGGCTTCCCATAGAGGTCAGTAAGCTAGCCTCGTCGCCAAAGCGGCCGTACCACATCCCGAAAACCGCCAGTGAACCGACGAGTGCTAGAAGGGTGAACCAACGCCAGTTGCGGAAGGTGGACAAGCAGAGGACACCGAGGTCCACAACCATGACGTACACCAAGAGAGAGAAGCTCTGGGTAGCCTGAGCGGCACCGGGCGCCATGGCGGCAGAGGCTGCCAGAATGAAGGGCGCAATAAAGGCCCCAATGATGCCTAGTATAGCCAGAGCCATAGAGTTGTAGCGAAGGGCTAAGACTGCCGAAGCTACACTGACTACCAGCAGCAATACGACTGCCAGATAAAACCCAATCAACTCGAAGATGGCAGAGGCAGCAAAGATTGAGAGGTAAAGGATAGCAATACCGCCTCCACTAAGGGCCTGGGCAAAGGTTGGATATCGCTTTCGCCAGTAATGACCGCCTCCCAGCATACCCAGGCCTCCTACGATGCCGAGAATGACACGCGCGGTTGGGCTGAGCCAGTTTTGGTCGAAAGCGAATTTGAGGAAGAAACCGACACCGATGATAAGGGCAAGGACGCCTATTCTGGCTAGCCAGTTGCCCCCTAGAATCTGCTCCCACTCCTGTTCTATGGCTGCAGTTGGACGACGTCGCCCTGGTATAGGCGGTGGTGGCTTAGTTACGGCTGAAGGTGCTTCTGGACGTGGGGCCGCTGCGGCCGGAGGGGCAGGTGTCGGCTCTGGCACAGGGGTATGTATCTCTCGTAAACTTTCTAAAAGAAGCAGACGGTTGTGCATCAGCGCAACAAGTTCTGTCAGGCGGCGCATCTCCTCCTGGAGTGCTTGCATTTGCTCCGGAAGGGTGTCCATAGGACTCTCCGCAGCTTCTGAGGGTCGTTCCGCTTTAGGTGCTGGCAGAATAGAGCCACAGAACATGCAGTAATTACTATCTGGCTTGTTCTCTAGTTGACAATAGGGGCATTTCATAGTCCCTTCTCCCCTTCTCTCCTCGGTTTCACCTTTACTACATAGGTGTTGGCAATCTTGTCATGCCAGCCTTGTTTCTGCCTGTCAACAGCGATCCAGAGAAAGCCCAAGCATAATACAATTGCGGATATAAGTTTACCCGGGACCTCTCGCAGTGCAGCATACCCCAACCCTGGTCTATTACCTTGGGCATTTATTACTTTTATTCCAACCACCATCTTACCGAGAGTCTGCCCCTTGAGTCCGGTGAAGAGCCAATGGTACAACCAGGCCAGAAAAATTACAGACGGACTCCCCGGTCCGTAGGCAAAAGGAGTGAGTACGAAGAAGATAACCGCAATTGCGACATAGTCTATAATCGAGGCAGCAAAACGTATCCAAAAGCCCATGCATTCAACAACCACCTCTGGTGCTGTTAGGGGAGGGCTGGGCACTGCCACTACTAAAGTTGGATCAACTCTGGCGACCAACTTAGCACCACAGTTAGCGCAGAAGCGTGCTTCCTCAGGATTATCTTGCTCACAAATCTTACATTTCACGCACAGACTACACTCTTGACATCGCTGATATCGTAGGAAAACTCAAACCGCCACTATAGTATTTTAGATAATATCACATGTTGGGACTCTAATGTAGTCCTGTCTTGAGAGTTTGTCAATATCTGTAGTGCGGACATATGCTAAAATGAGCCCGGTTAAGCACTAGAAGGAGGTATTATATTGGTATTTGCGGAGTCTTTGGGTTTAGTTGCTGGAGCACTAGTAACATGCAGTATGATTCCACAGCTCACTCGTGTCTTTAAAATGAAAAGTGCTCATGAGATAAGCATCCTTTTTACCACATTGCTTTTACTTGGTATGCTTTGTTGGCTAGTTTACGGCATTTATCTCGAGCTCCTTCCAGTTATTTTGTGGAATGCTATTGGAGCAGTTCTAGTTACTTTACTTATGTATTTAAAACTTAAATATGGAAGATAAGCATTAGCTAACCCGTGTGCGTGCGAATGTAGTTGCGACTTTGGGGAGGGGAAGGCGTTGGAGGGATATGCCTAGTGTGACCATAACCTGTATGCATAGGTTCCATCTTAATTGCCTGTGTTATCGACTTCAATGAACGTCCATATATAAGGGTCTCACGTAGTGTGGTAAAATACTTGATAAAAGTTAGTGGGAGGTTTTTCAGCTATGGAGTTAAAGACGGTGTACTTTGAAAATCCCGGTGAGGAAAATACTGACGAAGTATTGCGCATTGTCAGAGAGCGAGCTCGGGAATTGGGCATAAAAACCGTTGTAGTAGCCTCGGTCACGGGTAAGACAGCAGTCAAGGCTATGGAGGTCTTGAAAGGGCTTAGGGTAGTTATTGTCACTCACTGTACTGGTCATGTTGCCCCTAACAGGCAGGAATTCAGTAAGGAGGTCCAAACAGCGGTGGAGAGTAAGGGAGGTCTGGTGCTTAGTGTAACCCCAGTCTTTGGCGGACTGAGTACAGCTATGCGTAGGAAGTTTAAAACTCATGCACTCGGTGACATAGTTTCCAGTACTTTGCGCGTATTCGGCGATGGCATGAAGGAAGCCATTGAGATAGTAGTTACTGCAACTGACGCCGGGCTGGTGCGTACTGATGAAGCGGTTATTTCTATTGGCGGCCCCGAGGCGGGAGCTGATACGGCTATAGTCTGCAATCCGATAAACGCTACGGATTTCTGGGACCTAAAGATAGGGGAGATTATCTGTAAGCCTCGCTTCCGGTAAACAATTGTGCTAATAGAGGCGGATATCAATCAAACTTTCACTATGTATTAAGAGGGAGGTTTATGATGACCAGAGAGACTGAGATGTCCAGAGAGGCTAAGATAGTATATTTTAAAAAACCGGGTAAACGTAATACCGATGAAGTGCTGCGCATTGCTAAGGAGTGGGCGGATGAACTTGGGATAAAAACCGTGGTGGTTGCCTCAGTATGGGGTTATACTGCGGAAAAGGCCGTGGATGTTTTTCAGGGCATGAAAGTGGTTGTGGTAGCTGCTCATACTGGCTGGTATCATGAACCCGGCCTTCAGCGTTTTGCTGAAGAGAGCCGTAAGAAAGTTGAGAGTAAAGGGGGTGTAATATTGACGGCACCTCATGTCTTTGGCGGTCTAAGTTATGCTATGAAGGATTCGTTTGAGACAGCAATGCTAGGAGTTGATATGGGTAATACCCTGCGTATCCTAGGTCAGGGTATGAAAGTAGTCTGTGAGGTAGCCATGGCAGCAGCTGATGCGGGGCTACTACGTACTGATGAAGAGGTTATTTCTATCGGTGGCACAGGGAAGGGAGCTGATACGGCAGTAGTGCTTAGGCCAGTGAATGTACACGATTTCTTTGACCTCAGGATTAAGGAGATTCTTTGTAAACCTCGCTTATAATCACGCTGGGGAACTCGGGCCTTATGGTTTTAGAGATTGGACTTGGGGGTAACCCTTTCGGTTAGTTTGTTAATGAGGTAAATTATAAGATATTCTATTATGGACACAGTAGGAGGAGATTATCGTATGAATGAACAGAACTTTCTAGAGAATTATTTATGGCCATCTGCTGACCGGCTTGATAGAACCTTTACCCATCCGTTACCCAAAATTGAGGGGCTAAAGAAATGCGGAGATTTTATCGTCCAGTGTGAGTATGAAGACACATTTTCCACCAACATAATGACAAAGTATGAAAGTGACACTTTGGGGGTAATCCTGAAGGAGGTATATAAGAATACCCAAAATAAAGTTACTGGGGTTTTTGTCCGGCTTGTTGGAACGATGAGTCTGGTGAAGCCTGGGTATCCTCGTCTTTCTTTAGATGCTGCGGTTTCAAATGTCAACCTGTTTACTGGGGAAAGAGAAGATATAAAGACAACGGTAGCAATTCATCTGCGACAGGTAGACCCTGAACAAAGGAAAAAGGTCTTTCAAGGTTTCAGTGAGCAAGCAAAAGAAGCTGGAGTCTCTTACCAGGAAAGGGAGGTGGAATATGCGCCTGATTTTTGGGGATCAATATGGGTGACTCAGTTGAAAGGAATTAACCTTGACATAATCCGGAAACTCAGGGATTATGCTTGGAGCGCCTATAAGCGTCTTATGGAAGAGACAGAGGAGAAGACTCCCTTTGATTACAGACCAATGCAGGAAAATTCGATATTCAATAGCTCAAGGCGAGAACACCTTTCATTTAAGAGAATGGGGTTATCCGTTCCGGTGGAGGCTCAGGCAGCCTTTTTCAGTGTGCTGGTTTCCGGCATATAAATTCCATTTACTTTAAGGAGGTTGTTACATGAGTGAAAAGGATTTTCTAGAGAATTATTTATGGCCATCTGCTGACCGGCTTGATAGAACCTTTACCCATCCGTTACCCAAAATTGAGGGGCTAAAGAAGTGTGGGGATTTTATCGTCCAATGTGAGCGTGAAGACACATTTTCCACCAATATAATGACCAAATATGAAAGTGAAACTTCAGGGGTAATCCTGAAGGAGGTGTATAAGAATAGCCAGAATAAAGTTACTGGGGTTTTTGTCCGGCTCGTTGGCACGATGAGTCTGGTGAAGCCCGGGTATCCTTTTCTTCTATTAGATGCTTCAGTTCGAAATGTCAGCATGCTTACCGGGGAAAGAGAAGACATAGCAACAAGAGTGGCCATTCATTTACCACAGGCAGACCCTGAACAAAGGAAAATGTTATTTAATAGTTTAAGGGAGCAGGCGACGGAAGAAGGCATTTCTCACTGGGAAAAGGAATTCGACTTTGTTCCTGCCTTTTGGGGACCAATATGGATGACTGAATTTAAGGGACTTAGCCTCGAAATGA
>DUER01000175.1 GCA_011192075.1 Dehalococcoidia bacterium
GAGAGATGGGCAGACGTCGAAGCTGGTGTTACTTACGGTCAACTTAGCGAAGAACTTGAGAAACACAATCTGAGGGTTATGATGCCGTTAGGCGTACCTCAATCAAGGTCAGTCGTGTCCAGTATTGTTGAAGGTGATCCCACTATGGCAGCAGCCAGTTTCGAGTATGGCAACTCTCTTTTCATGGACCGTGAGATTGTTCTGCCTGAAGGGCAGCTTTATAGAATAGGCTTGTGGGAAGTCCGTATAAAAGACGGATGGAGCCGTACCGGGGGAGGTGGTATAATCGGTGAGAACAAAGCATACGACTGGTTATGGCAATCCACGCAGGGGACTCTGGGCATAATCACAAGAATGGTAGTAAAAGCCGAGCATTTACCGAAAGCTAGCAAGGTCTTTGTCCTTCCATTTGATAGATTAGAGGAAGCAATAGAGCCCATCAGGAGAATCCAAAGAAAAGAGTTAGGCCTGGAGTGCTTCATGCTAAACAATTTTAACCTCGCTGCCCTGAGGACACAGGATTGGGATGTACCTGAAAGACTGCCGAGCCACAAAGTAGCTTCGGATGAGTATAATAGTCTAAGAGGAAAGCTGCCCAAGTGGACAATGATAATCCACCTTGCTGGGCTTCCGTATTTCCCTGAGGAAAAGATTGCTTATGAAGAAGAGGCCTTAAGGGATGTCTGTAGGGAGATGGGCTTGCCCGTAACGCAAACTGTAGCTGGAGAAGAAGGGTTAGACGGGACTTTGCTAGACTTGATCCTGCACCCATGGATGGTACTGAAAAAGGCTAACTTCAAGGGCTCTTTCCACCCGGTGAGTTTTTACACTATTTTGGGCAGAGTCGCAGAATTTGAGGAAGCTATCTTCACGCTAGCTCAGCAGCACGGATATTCCCCCAGTGATATCGGTGAATATTTGTTGCCGATAGAGAGAGGTAGAAATTGTTATTATGAGTTTGACTTTCACTGTGACTTGGATAACCCCGATGAGGTTCAAAGGGTCAGAAATCTATGGTTAGAGGCAAACGAAGTTTGTGCTAACATGGGAGGACTACCCTCCAACCCCTATGGTCCACGTGCTGATATAATTTACCGGAGGATGGACCCGACTTATGTGGACGTATTAAAAAAGTGGAAAGTAGCATTAGACCCGAACAATATACTTAATCCCGGACAACTATGCTTCTAAAGGAAAGGAGAAATGTGATGATAAAGAAAGAAGTGGATAGGCTAGAACTTGAAAAGAGAAAATATATAAGGGGAAGATTCAAAGAGCTGGAGGTTTATAGGGAAGAGGTTTGGCATTGCAACAGATGCAACATGTGTAAAGAAGTTTTCGGCTGGTATATGAAGAGTGCCGAGTTCTCTGATCTCTGCCCATCCTTTACTTTTAATAAGTATGACACATATTCCTCCCAGGGTAAGATGCATATCGCGCGGTCTTTAATAGAGGGAGACATGGAATGGGAGGACTCAGAGGAATTGCTCCATATCATTTACTCCTGCGACATGTGTGGGGCGTGTAACATAAATTGCCTGCGAGTAATGGAGAATAATCCCCTAGAAGTGTTTAAGGCATTGCGGGCACGCGCTGTTGAGAAGGGTTTAGCCCTTCCAGAGCATAAAAGACTTTTTGAGAGTACCATAAAACATAATAATCTACTCGATGCCCCAAAGGATGAAAGACTGAAATGGACAGAGGGTCTTGACTTCAAAATTAAAACGTTGCCGCAGGAGAGTGCCGACGTTCTGCTATTCACTGGTTGCATGTATCCCCTTGAAACTAAAGTCCGAGACACGCTTAAAGTTATTGCCCAGGTTTTGAAAGCCGGGGGTGTTGATTTTGGTTTCCTGGGAGCGGACGAGAAATGTTGCGGGTTAATGCAGCTCCATGTGGGAGAGGTGGGGATGTTTGAACAACTCGCTAAAGATAACATAAACACATTTAATGAGCTGGGAATGAAAACTCTGGTGACTCCCTGTGCCCATTGTTACCATTGCTTTGCATATGAGTATCCCGAGGTTGGGGAGCTGCGTTTTGAAGTCCTTCACATTGTCCAATATCTTGACCGACTTATAGAGCAAGGAAAAATTAAGATGGGAAAGCTTCCGAGGGAGATCGTGACTTACCACGATCCATGCGACCTCGGAAGGAAAAGCGGCGTGTACGATACCCCTCGTAAAATACTTAATACAATTAATGGGGTCGAACTTAGAGAGATGGAGAGGATAAAGGACCAAACCTGGTGTTGTGGGGCCGGTGGGGGAGTCTTAGAAGCTTACCCGGCTCAATCAATATGGACAGCAGAAGAGCGGATTAAGGAGGCAAAGGTTACTACTGGTTCTGATACTCTGGTCACTGCGTGTCCTTGGTGTGAATACAACTTTAGGAATGCGGTTGAAAATACCGGGGCGAAGATGAAGATTAACAACATCACAGAGCTTATTGCAAGAGCTTTAAATAAGGAGGGAGAATAAATGGCAGCAGGGAAAGTAATTCCGCAGAAGTTATCCCACGAGGCTTATCATGCCCTGGAAACTGTAGTTGGGAAGGAGTGGGTCTCTGAGGATAGGGCTGTGATTGAGGCATATGTAATCAGCTGTATAGATACTGGAGCCAGTATACGGCTTTTACATAAGGACCGTGCTCTCAGGCCGGCAGCTGTCGTCTTACCTGCGAGCACAGAGGAAGTCCAGGGGATAGTCAAAGTAGCCAATAGATATGGATTTCCAATTCAGCCATTTGCCAATGCACAATCTCAGACTTCCTGTACGGTACCGGGCACAGTAGTGGTTAGTATGAGGAGGATGAATAAGATCCGGATAGATGAGGAAAATATGCGGATGACTATCGAGCCCTTTGTCGATTATGGGATGATTCACCACGAGGCAGCTAAAAGGGGATTGTGGCTTGGGGGAAGTGGTTGGCACGGGGCCATTGCTAGGCCCTGCTCGCAATTCACCGTGGCCGGGCTATGGCAGTCGGACTTGAAATATTGCGGACTTTCCAGGAATACTCTTGGGATGAAGGTGGTAATGCCTGACGGTAGCTTATTAAGGCTTGGTTCCTCAGCGATGGGGGGGACCGGGGAAACATCCTTTACAGAACGCTTCCCCGGGCCAAATCTTATGGGGATCATAAAACTCTCGCTTAGTTCTCGAGGAATAATTACCGAGATAACTCTCAAGCTTCATCCATGGCCAGGTGGCTCTGTACCGGAAGATAGAGGACGTCCTTCGGTTGAGCACTACTTCGAGGAAGCTAAAGAGAAGAAATTTGATAGAGCTCCAGTCATTAACAGGTTCAGGATATTCTGGTTTGAATATCCTGACTTGGACAGCATTACTGAGGCAGTTGCCAAATTAGCCAACTCAGGCATAGGGGTAGCACTCAATATCAGTGGCAACTATAATGCGATGATGTGTTCATACACTATTGATGAAGCTAACAGGCGCGCGCAGGAGAATTTCTTTGGCTTTATCGGTTACATGGTTATCGGTGGCTTTGCCTCAGAGAAACAGTTAGATTATGAGGAGAAAGTCTTCAGGTATATCATTGAGACAACGGCGGGTGAACTGTTGTCAGCTGAGTACAAGCCTGAGCTATTGGATGCGTTATCTCCCTGGAATATAGAATTTGTCCTGAATACCGAGACTGGGATGAGAACCGTCCGTAGCAATTATATGGCACTCCAGCTTACTCCCTACGCTGGTTTTCGGATGATGCAGGATTCAGCAAAGCTTTGGGATGGAGTCATGAATGAGGTGGGCGCCGTTGGTGAAGATAGAGGTGAATACTTTAGCCGGATGGGAGCTTGGTGTCCGTATGGTTATATTGTAGACCGTGGTCATCAGATAGTAACCGAAGAGGATCAATTCCCGGAGCGCACCAGTGAAAAAGACCTTGTCACAACGTTAAAATCCGCTTTCGATGGGTGGTACAGGTTTATAGCAGAAGGATATCCTTACTCTATGATGGGGGATGTGGGAGAGCCTTTCGTCACCATGACACCTGAAATGGGTCCGGATAGATACATATTGCACAGAAAGTATAGGGAGATAACAGACCCTAAGGGCATTATGAGTCCTGGAAGGTCAGTAGCTAACAGCGAAGAATTCAAAGCGAAGTTCACGAAGGCAGATAGGCCGTTACAAAAGATGTTACTTGAATTAAGAAACCGGTACGGATTACCCGAATTGGAGTTAGAACCAGAAGGGGATAGATGGAAACCCACGAAGTAATTATGAGCAGATTTTACAATTTGCCTGACTTATAGTCTACGCCCCGGGAAATATATACAAACTCTGGTGGTACTGGGCTTCTCGTCTGCAAATTGATTATCGCTCATGTCCCTATGGTCCACATGCCTATATAATTGTTATGCTTCAATGGAGGTCGGACAGTTAGCTTTGGGGAAATTTACGACAATTCCTCCCGGGAATGGATGGAGGGTCTTGGCTTCAAGATTAAGACTTTACCCCGGGAGGTTGTCACCTACCATGCTCCGTGTGACTTGTGGGGAAAAATTGGTGTCTATGATACCCCTAGCAGTTTGCTAAATGACCTCATAGGGATTGAGCTTCGAGAGATAGAAGGGATGAAAGACCAAACTTAGTGCTGCGGCGGCGGTGGTGGCGGGGTTTTGCATACTTTCCCAAAGCAGGCAGCCTGGTCGGCAAAGGAAAGGATCAGAGAGACAAAGCTCACTATTAGTGCCGATACTCTAGTTACTACCTGTCCCTTGATGCGAATATAGTTTTAAGACAGCGGGGGAAAAGATTGGCGCCAGGATGAAAGTTAATGATATTGCCGAAATCATTCAGAGGGCATCAAAATAATGGAGTATGGACTCGATCGGTGAGTATAATTCAATGATATGTTCCTATACCATTGCCGAGGCTGACAAGTGCTCGCAGGAGCGCTACTTCGGCATGATGGGTTATATAGTCACTGTCGGGGTTTCTTCTGAGAAGCAGTTAGCCTAAGAGGAGAAGGTCTGAGACACATAGTTGATGCTCAAGCCCCTCGGAATATAGAGTATGTGCTAAATACCGAGACCGGAATGCAGACTGTGCGTAGTAATTACATGGCCTCTATGTTCGGCTGTTACACCACATTTGACAACCTCCCAGATAGTTCCGAAGTCTGGAACGAACTTGAAAAAGAGCAAGGGTATATCGGCAAAACAGCCCTAATGGAGGAAGAGTTCAAAGCAGCATGGACTGTGCCGCCGGAACAACAACCCGTATTGCAGATGATGATGGGTTTGAGAGAGAAGATTGGTTTTCCCAAATTGGAGTTGATTGAAGAAGCGAATAGATGGAAGCCCATGGAGTGATGGTGAGTTAGTCACCATAAATGTTCTAGTGTAGCCAGATATAGGATATGGATAGAAAAAGTGGAGGAAAATATAAATCACCTCGACTGGCTTTTTCAGAATGTGATATATTCTTCAGTGGATCTGCTGAGCACTCAAGTTTTTCGAATACGGGGGCAATAGTGGATATCATAGTATGTGTAAAAAGGGTTCCGGACACAGCCGGGGCAACGATTGAGATAGCTGATGATGCACGAAGGATAAGAGAGGATGGGCTAGTTTTCGACATGAATGACTGTGATAAGTATGCTGTGGAGGAGGCGGTGGGCTTAAAGAAAAAGTATGGCGGTTCAGTAACTGCTATTGCTTTAGGTACTGAAGACGTGGAAGATATCTTGCGGATGTGCTTCGTCACTGGTTGTGATGAAGGAATCAGGTTAACTGACAAAGCCTTTCAAGGATCAGATGCAGTCACCATCGCCCGAATTCTTCACCGGTTAATTCAAAGCATGAAATTTGACTTGATACTTACTGGAGCCCAAGCTACTGACGATGGATATGGACAAGTGGGATCTGCCCTTGCTGAACTCATGGGGATATCTCATGCTACCTTAGTAATCGGTATTGAAATCCTAGATGGGAAAGCTAGGGTCCACCGGGAGCTTGAGGGTGGCATGGAGGAGGTGGTTGAAATAAGGCTTCCGGCAGTCCTCACCATCCAAACGGGAATCAATATACCCAGGTATGTTAGCATAAGAGCCCTGATGAAGGTAGCCCAAAAAGAGATAAAAGTGTTAGATCTTAAAGGGCTGGGGATGAGAGAAGAGGAAGTTGGAGAATCTGGTTCTAATACGAGTATAGAGAGGTTATTCCTTCCTCCACTAACTAAAGAGATGGAAATTCTACCTAGTGACCCTGGAGAGGCAGCTACAAGAGTTGTTAAAATCCTGAAAGATAAGGGAGGATTAGTTTAGGTGGGTCGAATTTTTGTCCTTATCGAACATAGAAAAGGAGCAATTCGGGATATTACATGGGAAATGCTAATTAAAGGGAGAGAATTGGCTTTACGATCTGGTGGCGAATTGACCGCTTTGCTACTAGGTTACCAAATAAGGAATTTGGCTGAAAAATTGGTCCAAAGAGCTGACGAAGTACTGGTGGTTGAGGATGAAAAGCTAAGCAATTTTAACGGGGAAATCTATCAAAGAGTCCTTTCCAAGTTAATCAGCGAATATAAGCCAGCCCTTACCCTCATCGGGCATACCAGTTTTGGTATGGAATTAGCAGGGCAGCTTGAGCTTCCCATAACAACTGATTGCATTGACCTATGCTTGGAAAATGGAGCACTGAAAGCAGTAAGGCAGATGTACACCGGTAAGGTTAATGCCGAAATATCTTTCATTGGAGCCCCAAGCTATATTGTAACGGTGCGTCCTGACGTATTCCCAGCAGAGGGGCAACAGACTGGGCGCGGAGAGATAAAATACTTGAGTTTACCTATCGAGGAAATTAAGTACAAGAAGTTCATCGAGTATATAGAACCGGCAGTAGGAGAAGTGGATATAACTCGGGCAGATATCCTCGTCTCAGTTGGCCAAGGGATAGGTGATAAAAAGAACATCTCTATGATAGCTGAGCTATCTGAACTCATGGGCGGGGTTCTGGCCTGCTCTCGACCCATTGTGGATAAGAAATGGCTTCCCAAGGAGCGACAGGTAGGTCTTTCAGGAAAGACAGTCAAGCCTAAGCTCTACCTTGCCATAGGGATAAGTGGTGCTTTCCAACACATCTCCCAGATAAAAGGGGGCCACATTATCGCCATAAACAAAGACCCTAGGGCACCTATTTTTGGAGTAGCCGACTATGGGATTGTGGAAGACTTATTTAAAATCGTTCCGGTACTAACATCTAAGCTAAAAGAGATAAAAGCTGGCTAGAAAATGGACGGAGAACAAAGCCTCACTGAGAAATATGAACTATTCGGATGTATTCAATGTGGCAGATGTAGTGCTGGTTGTCCTATTTCCTTAAATAGTGCGCTTAATATTCGAAAGCTTATCCGTGAGGTTACAGTTCACCAGGTTCTGGAGCCAATTTATGAGCAAGGGGAACTCTGGGATTGCACTACCTGCTCAATTTGCTCCCTCCGGTGTCCCCGAGGTTTAAAACCCCATGAGGTGCTTATCAGTATTCGTTCAATACTCGCTGAGGAAGGAAATGTGCCAGCCACCGTTAGGGATGCCTTAGAAGAGACCTTTAAGCACGGTAATCCTTATGGTCAGATAAGGAGCAAGAGGTTTGAATGGGCAACGGATCTCAAGATTAAGAATTTCTCTCAAGGCGATCGAGCAGAGATACTGTACTTCGTTGGCTGTGCCCCCTCTTATGACCCCCGGCTCCAGGAGGTAAGCCGAGCCTTGGTAAAGACTTTCACTCAAGCTGAAGTTAATTTCGGCATTCTAGGGAATGAGGAGAACTGCTGTGGAAACGAGATCCGCCGCATGGGTGAGGAAGGCCTCTTCGAGATGCTGAGGGCAGACAACATAAAGCTTTTTCACAATCATGAGATAAGACACATAGTAACTACATCGTCTCATTGCTATAATACCTTTAAGAATGAATACAAGGATGATAGCTTTAAGGCCGAACATTATACCATATTTGTAGCTGAGTTGATTCAAAAGGGGAAGCTCAGCTTTTCTAAGGAAATAAAGAAGGTAGTTACCTACCAGGATCCTTGTTTTTTGGGAAAACAAAATGGAGTATATGAGGAACCTCGATTTATTCTTCGTTCCATACCTGGGATAACCTTTGTCGATTTTGAACGTTGCAGGGAGAGGAGCCTATGCTGTGAAGGGGGAGGGGGGAGGATGTGGATAGATGCTTCTGATTCCGGACAACGCCTAGGAGAGGTTAGGATTAGGGAAGCTATTGCACTAGGGGCGGAGATAATAGCTACAGCTTGCCCCTTTTGCCTTCTGAAGTTAGATGATGCTATTACCACTATCGGTTTGGCCGACAAAATCCAGGTCAGAGATATTATAGAATTATTGGCTGAGGCTATTTAGTATATATAAAATATTTATCTTACCCTTTTTCATAGGATCCAGACATGGAGTTCTTCATAGTGGTGATTTAAACTATTGGAGATTAAGGAGATGCAATTCAATCTTAATACTTTGGTTGTCGGCGGAGGTATTGCTGGCATCCAGGCTGCTTTGGACATCGCTGATTCGGGGCATAAGGTTTATCTAGTTGAGAGACAGCCTTCGATCGGCGGACATATGATCCAGTTGGATACCACCTTCCCAACGCTGGACTGCTCAGAGTGTATCCTGTTGCCGAAGATGACTCTGGTCAGCTCGCATCCTTATATTGAGCTTATTACCTACAGCGAGGTGGAGGAAGTCTCAGGCTATATTGGTAACTTCAAGGTGAAGATCAAAAAGAAGGCTCGCTATGTAGACGAGAACAAATGCATGGGCTGTCCAACTTGTACCGAATATTGTCCCATAAAAATTCCTGATGCTCATAACGAAAATCTAACCACTACCAAATGTATTTATATTCCATTTCCTCAAGCTGTACCAAATGTGGCAATAGTAGACCCGGCGTACTGTCTGTTTCTTCTCCGAAGGGAGTGTCAGATTTGCGTGCCGGTTTGTAAAAATAAAGCCATTGACTTTAAACAGGTCGACCACTTTGTAGAAGTAGAAGTAGGCTCGATAATTATTGCTACCGGTTATGACCCATTTGATGCTAGGCTAAAGCCAGAATATGGTTATGGTATCTATCCC
>DUER01000176.1 GCA_011192075.1 Dehalococcoidia bacterium
AAGATAAACGGTAAACGGAAGATTCCCATTACCACACTTTTGCGCGCTATTGGTTATGGTAGTGATGAGCAACTGTTTAGCCTGTTTTCCAAAGAGGATAGTTCTTCTGAGCACCAATTTATCAGGTCAACTGTGGAGCGTGAGCCCTGGATTAACAGTGAGTCCGAGGCTTTAATTGATATCTACAAGAAATTGCGCCCTGGAGACCCACCTGGTATTGAAAATGCTAGAAAACTAATAAATAACCTCTTCTTTAATTCCCTGCGGTATGACCTGGGCACTGTAGGTCGTTATAAGCTTAATAGGCGATTAGGGCTTACGGTTTCGGAAAAGGCGCGAGCTCTGACCAAGGAAGATGTTATTGAGATAGTCAGGCACATCATTATGGTTAATAATGATAGTGATACCACTGACGAGATTGACCATCTAGGCAATCGGCGAGTTCGCACTGTTGGCGAGTTGATACTAAACCAGTTTCGTATTGGCTTATTACGCTTGGAGCGTGTGATAAAGCAGCATATGAGTATTATTCCCATCGAAACAGTTACTCCCAGCGCTCTGGTGAATGTTCGTCCTATAGCAGCAGCTATCAGGGAGTTTTTCGGTGGCTCACAGCTATCACAATTTATGGATCAAACCAATCCATTGGCTGAGTTAACCCACAAACGTCGCCTATCAGCAATGGGACCAGGAGGCCTATCTCGCGAGCGTGCCGGGTTCGATGTCCGCGATGTTCACTTTTCCCATTACGGTAGAATCTGCCCCATCGAGACCCCAGAGGGACCTAACATCGGGCTCATCGGCTCCCCAGCTACCTACAGTTTGATTAACGAGTACGGTTTCATTGAGACCCCGTACCGGAGGGTGATTAAGGAGATAAGCATAACCGATGATAAGCTCTTGAGGAGGACAATCAGAGAGGTGGTGCTCGGTGATGACGGTAGTACGGTGGTAAAGGCCAGGGTTACCATTACCCCGAAGGTGATGACTAAACTATCTCAGCTACCCCCCAGAATGATAAAG
Source organism: Dehalococcoidia bacterium (assembly GCA_011192075.1). Lineage (GTDB taxonomy): Bacteria > Chloroflexota > Dehalococcoidia > Dehalococcoidales > S120 > S120. The sequence continues at coordinate 1,024 of DUER01000176.1, forward strand.
GTGGTGCCTTTTGTCTCCGATGAGGTCGTCTACCTAACCGCTGACAAGGAAGACGAATATACCATTGCTCAGGCTAACGCTAAACTTGACCAGAATAACCAATTTGTAAGTGAAAAAGTTGAAGCTAGATACGCTGACCGCTACGTACGAGTGGCGCCCGATGAGATTGAATTTATGGATGTATCACCTAAGCAGATAGTTAGTGTGGCTACATCACTAATACCCTTCTTAGAGCATGACGATGCCAATCGTGCCCTGATGGGGGCTAATATGCAGCGGCAGGCTGTACCTCTGCTTCGCCCTGAAGCTCCTCTGGTAGCTACTGGTATGGAGATAGAAGCCGCGAAGCATAGTGGGCAGGTACTCTTTGCCCAAAATTCTGGAGTGGTAAGCTCAGTTAGCAGCTTACAGATTATAATTACCAAAGATAATGGCGATAAGGACATATATCCCTTAATGAAATTTGTGCGTACCAATCAAGGCACTTGCATTAGCCAGCGCCCTATGGTAAATAAGGGCGACCGGGTGGAGGAGGGACAGCTTCTAGCTAATAGCTCAGCTACTGAACAGGGGGAGTTGGCCCTGGGACAGAATGTGCTCTGCGCCTTTATGAGCTGGGAAGGCTATAACTTTGAAGATGCTATCATAATTAGTAATCGTCTGGTTGAGGCGGATAAGTTTAGCTCCATTCACATTACGAAGTATGAGGTAGAAGCACGGGATACCAAGTTGGGACCTGAGGAAATTACCAGAGATATACCCAATGTGGGTGAGGAGAGTCTGCGCGAGCTTGATGAAACTGGCATTATTCGGAGTGGTGCCGAAGTCAGCCCTGATGATATAATAGTAGGTAAAATTACGCCAAAGGGGGAGACTGAACTATCGGCTGAGGAGAAACTTTTGCGGGCTATCTTCGGCGAGAAAGCCCGCGAGGTGAAAGATACCTCCCTGCGGGTACCTCATGGTGACTGGGGCAAGGTAACTAATGTGAGGGTCTTCTCCCGTGAGAATGGCGATGAGCTGCCGGCTGGGGTTAATCAATGGGTACGGATCTGGGTGGCACAGAAACGGGATATTTCCGTAGGAGATAAGCTGTCTGGGCGGCATGGCAATAAGGGGGTCATTGCCCTCATCGCACCGGCTGAGGATATGCCCTTCCTTCCTGATGGCACGCCGGTAGATATTATCCTTAACCCTATAGGCGTCCCATCACGTATGAACATCGGGCAAGTTCTGGAAACACATTTAGGCTGGGCAGCCCAGATACTGGGCTTCAAGGTGCTGACCCCGGTCTTTGATGGTGCCGATGATGCTGCTATCGAGGATGCCCTAGCTAGAGCCTGGCTGGCTCAAAAAGCTGGGGCGGTTAACCTTGACCCTAGTAATGAGAACCCCTCTGTGTCACTGGAGCTGGCTAAAGCATGGCTTGAAAGCTATGGCTACGATGGAGACAGGGTGTTCAGCGATGACTACCCGGGAGAGGCAAAGAAGGTCTGCCTGCGCCTTTGGCTCGAAGACCTAGGCATAGCTAGCCGAGACCTTAACCCACAGGAGCTAGAGCAAGCGGTGGAAAGGGTAAATTCTGAGTATAACCTTCCTCCACCGACCTTGGGCAAGGTTATACTCCGTGATGGACGTATCGGTGAGCCATTTGACCAGCCGGTAACAGTGGGTAACATCTATATGATGAAGCTAATCCACCTAGTTGAGGATAAGGTCCATGCCCGCTCTACCGGACCCTATTCCCTGATTACCCAACAACCCTTGGGTGGCAAGGCTCAATTCGGGGGTCAACGCTTTGGTGAAATGGAGGTATGGGCGTTAGAGGCCTATGGCTCTGCCCACAACCTCCAAGAATTTCTGACCATTAAGTCAGACGATGTAATCGGTCGAGCCAAAACATATGAGGCAATAGTTAAGAATGAGGAAATTCTCCAGTCTGGTGTGCCAGAATCATTTAAGGTTCTAGTTAAGGAACTGCAAAGCTTAGGGTTGGCTATCGAGGTAATTAATGAAGAAGAAGGGGTAACCCTTACTGCAGAAACTACGGAAGCTCCCAAATTGGAGATGGGGCTTGAAGAGGTAACTATTAAAGAGGAAGGGGTAACCCTTACTGCAGAAACTACGGAAGCCCATAAGCCTGAGACGGAACTTGAAGTTGTTGAAAACTCTCTTGATATAGCTTCAGACTCGGCCGGGGGGGGGTCAGAAGAAAATGCTTGAAGTTAATGATTTTGACGCTGTGCGTATTTCTCTGGCTTCGCCAGAGCAGATTAGGAGCTGGTCCTACGGTGAGGTAACCAAGCCAGAGACCATGAACTACCGCACTCTGAAGCCGGAACGGGATGGACTTTTCTGTGAGAGAATCTTTGGCCCAACTAAAGACTATGAATGCTCTTGCGGTAAGTATAGAAAGATACGCTATAAGGGAATTGTTTGTGATAAGTGTGGCGTCGAAGTAGCCCGGGCCAAGGTGCGTCGGGAGCGGATGGGACATATTCAACTTGCCTGCCCGGTAAGCCATATCTGGTTTGCTAAGGGAATACCCAGCCGACTAGGACTATTGCTTGATCTGTCACCACGGAGCCTGGAACGTGTTCTATACTTTTCCCATTATATCATCACCTCTGTTGACGATGACGCACGCCAGGAAGCAATTAAGCAACTAAAGGAGGGTAGCTCACAGGAGATAGCTGAGCAGCAAAGGGTGCTGGAGGCTAAGATCACGGAGATGGAATCAGCCACGGTCGAGGAGGTAAACCAGCTTCGGCGTAATCTTATTGATGAGAAAACCAAGCTTGAGGAGGAGCTCTCCATCGAGGTGGAACAGCTAAAAGACATTCGTCTCAAGAGCATGCTCACTGAGAATCAGTACCACGAACTCAAACATAAATATGGTCAAGTTTTTGAGGCGGGGATGGGAGCTGAAGCTATTCTCCAAATCATTAGGAGTATTAACCTTGATGAAATGCGTAATGAGCTACTCGAAGAAAGCCATTCTACTTCAGGTCAGCGTCGCCGAAAAGCAAGCAAGCAGCTACGGCTAGTGGAAGCCTTTCGCCGCAGTGGCAATAAACCAGGGTGGATGATTTGGACGGTTTTGCCTGTCTTACCTCCTGACCTTCGACCTATGATTCAGCTAGACGGGAGCAGATTCGCTACCAGTGACCTTAATGACCTATATCGCCGGGTCATTAACCGCAATAATCGATTGCGCCACCTACTGGAAATGGGGGCACCCGAGATTATCATCCGTAATGAGAAAAGGATGCTCCAAGAAGCAGTAGATTCCCTCATCGATAATGGAAGAAGAGGGCGAGCTGTCTCAGTTAGCGGTAATCACCAACTGAAGTCACTCTCAGATATGCTCCGAGGTAAACATGGCCGCTTCCGCCAGAATCTGCTAGGCAAGCGGGTTGACTATAGTGGACGCTCAGTCATAGTGGTTGGCCCAGAACTCAAGCTTCATCAATGTGGTTTGCCCAGACGGATGGCTCTAGAGCTATTTAAGCCCTTTGTTATGTCACGTCTGGTGGGGCAAGGTCTTGCCCATAACATTAAGAGTGCCCGCCGGTTGGTAGAGAAAGCTAAGCAAGAGGTATATGACATTCTCGAGGAAGTTGTCAAGGAACGACCAGTGTTGCTTAACCGGGCACCGACTCTCCACCGACTTAGTATTCAAGCCTTTGAGCCAGTGCTCATCGATGGTAGTGCCATCCAACTCCACCCCCTGGTATGTTCCGCCTTTAATGCTGATTTTGATGGTGACCAGATGGCAGTTCACATCCCTCTATCCAAAGCCGCAGTTAAAGAGGCTAGAGAAATGATGCTCAGTAGCCACAATATGCTGCTACCAAGTAGTGGTGACCCTATCGTAACCCCAACCCTCGACATGGTTCTCGGTTGCTACTATCTGACTACTATCAGACCTGGAGCTAAAGGGGAGGGTGCTATCTTTGGTAGTCTTGAGGAGGCAAAGCTCGCGTATGAACTTGGTGCTATTGACCTCAAGGTTGAGATTGAGGTCAGGGACCAAGAGAGAGGTGGGCAAAGGGTCAAAACTAGCGTCGGTCGTATTATCTTCAACGAGGTTTTGCCTTCGGAGCTAGGCTTCTACAATAGAGTAATCGATAAGTCAGTCTTAAAGAAAATAGTAATTGACAGCTGGCAGCGATTAACTAATGAAGATGCGGCCGGCGTATTGGATAATATCAAACAACTGGGTTTCTACTATGCCACCAAGTCGGGGACTACCATTGCTATGAGCGATATCCAGGTTCCGCAGAGCAAGCCCAAGCTACTGGAAGAAGCTGAGGAAAGGATCGCGATTATTGACAGCCAATATCACCGAGGCTTAATCACTGAAGATGAAAAGTATAGCGGCATCATAGAAGTCTGGATGGAAACTACCGACAAGATTACCGACGCCATCTCCGAGGCCTTTGACCGTTATGGTGGTCTTTACATGATGGCAACATCAGGAGCAAAGGGGAATATTTCCCAGATTAGACAGATGGCAGGTATGAGGGGTTTGATGACTAACCCCTCAGGCGACATAATTGATTTTCCTATCAAGTCGAGCCTCCGTGAAGGGCATAGTGTTCTGGAATACTTTATCTCCACCCATGGTGCCCGCAAAGGGCTGGCCGATACCGCCCTGAGGACATCAAGTAGTGGGTACCTCACCAGACGACTCATTGATGTTGCCCAGGATGTCATTATTCTCCAAGAGAACTGTGGCACTACAGACGGTATATGGGTATCCGAACCCCAAGAAAAGGAGCTGTTACCATCACTTGCTGAGCGGATAATAGGTCGATTGGCTGCCAGCAAAATAGTTAACGCCGGCACCGGGGAAACCATTGTTGACCAGGATGAGGAAATTGATGAACAGAAGGCAGAGGAAATTATTGCTGCTGGAATAATTAAGGTCTATGTCAGGTCTTCCCTTAGCTGTCAGGCCAGACAAAGTGTCTGTCAGAAGTGCTATGGCCGAGACCTTGCCCGTGGGCATCTGGTTGACCTTAACACAGCAATAGGCATAATTGCCGCCCAGAGCATTGGTGAGCCTGGTACTCAGCTAACCCTGCGCACTTTTCACACCGGCGGTGTGGTAGGTCTTGATATCACCAGCGGTTTGCCAAGGGTGGAAGAACTCTTTGAGACAAGACCACCCAGGAATCGAGCCATTATCTCAGAAATAAATGGAGTGGCTGAGGTGATTGATAATGAAGAAGGAAGAAGGATTAAGGTCACTAGCTGTGAGGTATTCCGTGATGAGTATACACTGCCTTCTGGCTGGCAGGTTAGGGTAGACAATGGTCAATGGGTAGATATAGGAGACGTGTTAGCCTGTCAAACCCCCGAGGCTGAAACCGCACCTCCATCAGTCGCATTAACGGCTGAAACTCAACCCATCCTGGCTCATGTGGCTGGTGAGGTAGCTATTAAAGATAACCAATTGTTTATAAAATATGAAGAGAAAGAGGAGCGGGAATATCCTGTTCCCACTGCCACCCATGTTCATGTTCAAACCGGAAACCAAATAAAGGCAGGGCAACAACTCACTGACGGCTCCGTCAACCCACATGATATTCTGCATGTTCTGGGTAAGGAGGCTGTCCAGCAATATCTGGTAGACGAGGTACAGAAGGTATACCGTTCCCAGGGAGTGAACATAAACGATAAGCATATTGAGGTTATTGCCCGTCAGATGCTGACCAAGGTTTGTATTGATTCCTCAGGTGATACTGATCTTGTGTCTGGAGAGCTAATAGCTAAGTGGCATTACGAAGACATTAATGCTAAAGTCCTGGCTGAAGGCGGTGAACCTGCCACTGCCCACACGATACTATTAGGTATAACCAGAGCCTCTCTAAACACTGATAGCTGGTTGGCAGCAGCCTCTTTCCAAGAGACTACAAGAGTACTCGCCGACGCTGCCGTCTATGGCAAGGTAGACAAGCTGATTAGGCTTAAGGAAAATGTAATTATTGGTAGGTTGATTCCAGCCCGCTACTCGGTTGACATGGCAGTACCCGAATTGGAAGCTGGCGAGGAAGAGAGGCTGACTGAGGTATCTGATTACTTTGATACTGGGGAATGAGGGGGTGAGTTGAAATAGCTCGCATTATCTCAGGTAAACCCAGCGCTGAGGACGTACCACTTGATACCAGCCTCCGCCCCCGCCGTTTTGATGACTTCATTGGGCAGAGCCGGACTAAGGACAATTTAAACATAGCTATCACCGCTGCCAAAGGCAGGGGTGAGTCACTAGACCACATATTGCTCTATGGTCCCCCTGGTCTGGGCAAGACCACTCTGGCTTATATTATAGCCGCTGAGATGGGGGTTAACATCAGAATTACCTCGGGACCAGCGATAGAGCGCACCGGAGACCTGGCCGCTATTTTAACCAACCTCCGTAGTCAGGACGTACTCTTTATTGATGAAATCCACCGCCTCAATCGAGCAATAGAGGAAGTGTTATATCCGGCTATGGAAGACTTCGGCCTGGACATTATCATAGGCAAGGGTCCTGGTGCCAAGAGTTTACGCCTAAACCTACCTGCCTTCACCCTGATTGGGGCCACCACCCGCTTTGCTTTGCTCAGTCCACCCCTCCGAGACCGATTTGGCGCTGTCTACCGCCTTGACTTCTATGACCAGACATCTATAGAAACAATTCTCAAACGCTCAACCCGTATTCTCCAGGTAGAAGCAGAAGCCGGGGGTCTGGAAGAAATAGCCCGCCGGGCTAGAGGCACGCCTCGCGTGGCTAACCGACTGCTCAAACGAGTCAGAGACTATGCTCAGGTGAGGGCAGATGGTATCGTCACCCAGCCAGTGGCCGTTGAAGCTTTATCCAAGTTAGAAGTCGACCAGATAGGGCTGGATGAAGTAGACCACAAGGTGCTACGTACCATCATTGACAAGTTTAATGGTGGTCCGGTAGGACTGGATACTATCGCTGCCTCTATTAGTGAGGAGGCAGATACTATTATGGACGTCTACGAGCCTTATCTTTTACAACTAGGCTTTCTGGAACGAACCCCTCGGGGCAGATTAGCCACCCAACTGGCTTATCAGCACCTCGGCCTACCCTATAATAAAGGGAAAACTCCTCAAGCAACCCTGTGGTAAATAAACTATTTATCAGCCAATACGTGGCTTCTATTGAGCTTGCCTTCCGTATTGCCAAAGCTTTTAAAGTGACGTTGGAGGATATCTTTCAATACGAGGAGTAAAGGAGGCAGAGAGTGTAACTCGCTGTCCCTGCAGTCTACCTCTTGATAAGTGCCCGGTGATAAAGCTAAGATGTAAATATGAAGTCGGTTCTAGTTCATTGCTGCTGTGCCCACTGTGCTGCTTATACTGTTGACCACTGGCGACGACAGGGGTATGAAGTTAGCGCTCTGTGGTATAACCCCAATATCCACCCCTATATGGAGCACCAGCACCGTATGGAAGCAATGGAATCCCTTGCCCAAGAAGTAAATTTGCCACTAATAGTAACCGAGGGCTATGAACTAATAGAGTACTTTCGCCAGGTAGTAGGGCATGAATTCCAGCGTTGCCAGTATTGCTTTAGGCTTCGCCTAACCAAGACGGCTGAAGTTGCTCGCCAGATGGGCTTTAATGCCTTCACCACTACCCTACTTATCAGCCCCCAGCAGAAGCATGACCTCATCCTGGAAGTCAGTAGCGAGCTGGCTAAGGAAAAGGGCCTAGATTTCTTGTATGCTGACCTCAGGAAACGCTACTCGGATAGCCGCCGAGGGACCAAAGGACTAAATCTTTATCGCCAGCAATACTGTGGCTGCGTTTATAGCGAGTGGGAACGCTATGCTAATATTGAGTAGTAGGACCTGGCTTTTAGCTATTATCATCTGCCTTCTTCTGCCTCTGTGTGGTTGCAGCTCACCACCAAGTACGGCAAGGGTTACCCAAGTTATTGATGGCGACACTATCGTTATTGAGGGTAATTACCGGGTGAGGTA
>DUER01000177.1 GCA_011192075.1 Dehalococcoidia bacterium
GCAAGGGTACTTGCCCCTGATGCATCATCTGGCGACGAGCTATCTCAACACCACCTAATCTACCGGCACAGTTGATTTTTATCCCTTTAGCCCCAGCTTGCATAGTGCGGAACATTGCCTGTTTCATAGCCCTTCGGTAAGCAATGCGACGCTCCATCTGTTCAGCTACTGCCCTAGCTACCAGATAGGCATCTAGCTCAGGCTGCTGAATTTCCCGAATATTTAATCGAACTCTCTTGCCAATAAGCTGCTCTAGGTAGAGCCTGGCTTCATCAACTCGCTGTCCGCCTCGCCCGATGACGATACCCGGTCGGGCAGTGTGGATAGTTATTGACACTTCATTTGCCTGGCGTTCAATCTCTACTAGGGATATACCAGCTTCGGCGTATCTCGATTGAATAGATTGCCGGAGCTTTAAGTCTTCCTGCAAAAAGTCGGCATAATGCTTATCGGCATACCATCTTGCCTGCCAATCGCGTATGCCACCGATTCTAAAGCTTAAAGGATGAATCTTACGTCCCAATTAATCCTTCTCCTCATCAACAATAACCGTAATATGGCTAGAACGTTTAAGGATAGGGCTTGCTCGTCCCCGGGCACGAGGGCGATACCTCTTCAGGGTTCGTGCCTCGTCAGCAAAAATACGAGTAATCCTTAAATCTGAGGGAGACATTTGAAAATTGTTCTCCGCATTAGCTGCTGCTGATTTTACCACCTTAGCTACAACGCGAGCCGTTGGTGTCGGGGTAAACCTGAGGATGGTTAATGCCTCATCAACCTTCTTGCCCCGCACCATATCTACTAGCAGGCGTACTTTACGAGGTGACACACCGGTATCTTCAGCTCTTGCCCTTACTTCCATTTTATATCCTATCTAACAACCAGTTAGAATCTACTTCATCTTTCTTATTTGACTAGTTTTTTCTCCTCTAGAAACATGCCCTCTAAAGGTGCGAGTAAAAGCGAACTCGCCTAACTTGTGCCCCACCATATTCTCAGTGATGAAGATGGGCACACGCCGCCGGCCATCATGTACCCCGATAGTAAGCCCTACCATCTGAGGCAGGATGGTAGATGAGCGGGCCCAAGTTTTTATTATTGCCTTCTGACCGGAGCGGTTAAGCGAATCCACTTTCTTCAGCAGTTTAGCATCAATGAATGGGCCCTTCTTAATTGACCTTGACATCTACTTCCCTCTTTGCTTAACAATCATCCTATCTGAAGGCTTGCGTTTACGGGTTCTATAACCCAGAGCTGGCTTACCCCATGGCGTTTTTGGTCCAGGCATGCCTATTGGTGACCGACCCTCTCCACCACCGTGGGGATGGTCACGCGGACTCATAGCTGAACCTCTAACCGTAGGCCTCCAGCCTAGCCACCGGTTACGCCCAGCCTTACCCAGGCTAATATTCTGATGGTCGATATTCCCTATCTGCCCGATAGTGGCCAAACAATCGCTACGAACACGTCGCACCTCATTAGAGGGCAATCGAACCAGGGCGTATTCACCTTCCTTCGCCATTAGTTGGGCAGCAGCCCCAGCACTCCGCACCAACTGCCCACCCCTCCCCTTTTGTAGCTCGATATTATGTATTTGAGTACCGCTCGGGATTAGCTTTAAGGGTAGCGTATTTCCCGGTCTAATCTCAGCGTCACTACCTGACTTTATGATATTGCCGACGTTAAGTCCTAAAGGGGCAAGGATATAACGTTTTTCCCCATCGATGTAGTAAATGAGAGCAATGCGAGCCGAACGGTTAGGATCATATTCAATAGCTGCCACTCGGCCCGGAACCCCAAATTTATCCCGCTTGAAGTCAATAATACGTAGCCTTCGCTTTGCCCCGCCACCGCGGTGGCGAACTGTTATTCTGCCTTGAGCATTGCGTCCAGCCTTCTTTTTAAGAGGTAAGAGCAGCGACTTCTCTGGCTTAGTTTTAGTTATCTCCTCAAAGGTAGAGCTAGTCATGCCCCGCCTGCCGGGAGAAGTTGGGCGATATACCTTTAGTGCCATCTAGGCTCCTTCATCATAAAGCGCTAAACTCCTTCAAATAGTTCAATCTTGTCTCCTGGTTTGAGGGTGACTACCGCCTTTTTCCAAGATGGGGTCAACACCTGTCGTCTTCCTACCCGCCGTGTCTTACCAGCTACCGTCATGACGTTCACTGCAGTTACCTGGACCTTAAATGCTGTTTCCACAGCCTGCTTGATCTGGTGCTTGTTAGCCTCTCCAGCCACTTCAAAAGCATATTTATTTTGAGCTAGAAGGGTAGTGTTCTTCTCAGTTACTAACGGACGGCGCAGTACTTCATACAGGTGCATGGTTGCCTCCCTGGGGTAACCCCTCGCCCCATAACTGCTCTGCTTTACGTATTGCAGCTTCAGTCATCAGTAACATCTTATAGGAAAGGATGTCAACCACGTTGAGTATATTGGCTGGTGTGGTCTTAATCCTAGGTAGGTTACGGGCTGATTTAATTACATTTTCTTCTGGTTCAGAAGTGGCGATAAGAGCTGAGGAATCCACCCCTAGTGCTGCTAAAATTCGTACCATTTCCTTGGTCTTGGGCTCCTTAACCTTCAGTTGCTCCACGACCTTTAGCTCTCCGTCGCTAGCCTTGGCTGATAGGACACACCTCAGCGCTAGTTGGCGCATCTTTTTGGGTATTGCTTGCTCATAGCTCCTGGGGTGAGGACCGAAAGTGATACCGCCTCCTCGGCGCAATGGTGACTTTCTGTTGCCGGCTCGAGCTCGTCCGGTGTGTTTCTGCCGGAACAGCTTGATACTACTACCAGAAACCTCGCCACGAGTCTTAGTACTAGCCGTTCCTTGACGCGCATTTGCCCGCTGTCTTACCAGTGCCTGGTGCACCACCGCCTGATTAAAGGGTACGGCAAAAACCTGGTCACTTATCTCAATATGTTTGACCACTTCCCCGCTAAGACTATAAACTGGGACTTGCACTTCCTTATTTCCCCCGACTCGATTTCTTTATTAGTAATAGTCCGTTCCTGGCTCCGGGCACCGCTCCCCTGACCAGCAATAGGTTGCGGGCAGGATCAGCCTCAAATACCTCCAACTGCCGCACTGTTACTCGGCTATTTCCCATATGGCCTGCCATTCGCATTCCTTTGAATACCCTCCCCGGGGAGGTAGTAGCGCCTATGGAACCGGGGGCGCGGTGTCGGTCAGACTGACCATGCGTTTTGGGGCCGCCAGCAAAATGGTGGCGTTTTACTACGCCAGCAAAGCCCTTGCCCTTTGATACTCCGGTAATATTAACTAGGTCACCTGATTTGAACAGGCTAACATCGACCTTTTGCCCTACTTCTATAGCTTCAATATCATTCACTCTGAATTCTCGAAGATACCTAAACTGCCCTAATTCTTTGAGATGCCCCCGCTGGGGAGAGTTGAGCCGCTTAACCGCACCAAAGCCAAGCTGCGCTGCGTTATAGCCTTCCTCAGCCACCGTTTTGACCTGGGTTACAGTGCACGGCCCAGCCTCAATAGCGGTTACTACCGCCACTTTGCCATTGTCTCTAAATATCTGGGTCATGCCCAGCTTTTTACCAATAATACCTTGAATCATATATTTGGCATCCTAGTTATAACTTAATATCAATGTCAACCCCGGAGGGTAGATTCAGTCGGGTCAAGGCGTCTATCGTTTTAGAAGTTGTTTCTATAATATCAATAAGCCGCTTATGRGTTCGAATTTCAAACTGCTCTTGCGAGTCCTTATCTATRAATGGGGARCGGATAACACTGAACTTCTGGATGYGGGTAGGTAGAGGTACTGGTCCCGAAACAACAGCCCCGGTARCTTCCACKGCCTCTACAATCTGWGAAGCAGCYTGGTCAAGTATTCTATGGTCATAGCCCTTTAGCCGGATACGAATTTTCTGCTTAGGCATATYTTCTCCCTACAGCTTTAATSTSGTCGGCTAGTTCGGCRGGYAGCTYCTGATARCGATAKAATTCCATGGAGTGAGTGGCTCTGCCYTGAGTTARTGACCTGAGACTRGTGGTATAGCCAAAGGTMTCAGCTAAGGGTATCRAGGAATGAACAGCACACATTTCGYTCTCYGTCTCTATAGTCTCAATTTGTCCTCGCCTTGAATTGAGGTCAGCTATTATATCACCGAGAAACTGTTGYGGAGCAACCACTGCTAGTTTCATGATAGGCTCCAGAAGGGTAGGTTTTGCCTTAGCYAKACCATYCCTCAGRGCCATCGAGCCAGCCATCTTAAAGGCAAKCTCTGAAGAATCAACCTCGTGRTAACTACCATCATAAAGGGTTGCTTTAATATCAACCACRGGATAGCCAGCMAGTATMCCASTCTGCATAGCCTCCSTAATACCCWTCTCCACGGCAGGGATATATTGCYTGGGTATAGYSCCACYTTTAACTCGGYCTATAAAYTGRAAACCRGTGTCACTTTCTGCAGGTTCAAGTTCGAGGCAGACATGACCATACTGACCATGACCTCCAGTTTGCTGAACGAATCTYCCTTCAGCTCGYACCGGKATAGTRATGGTCTCYTTGTAAGCCACCCGAGGTTTRCCTATCTTTGCYYGCACYCCAAATTCRCTAAYCAATCTRCTTACTATAACCTCTAGGTGAAGCTCACCCATACCTGAGATGATGGTCTGTCCTGTCTCCTGGTTATTATCTACCTTGAAGGTGGGGTCTTCCTCAGTCAGCTTTCGTAGGGCTTCCCCCATCTTATCCTGATCGGACCTGGTTTTAGGTTCAATAGCAATGGCCAGCACCGGTTCCGGGAAGCGAATGGATTCAAGAAGTACCGGTTGATTTAAGTGGCACAGGGTGTCGCCAGTGAAGGTGTTCTTAAGACCCAAACTGGCTACAATAGCTCCGGTGTCAGCTTCATCTACTTCCTCACGACGATTAGCGTGCATTGACAATAGTCGACCAATGCGTTCTCTTTTGCCTCGGGTTGAGTTAAATATTTCAGCTCCCGCCTTCACCCAGCCTGAATATACTCTAATATAGACCATCCTGCCTACGAAGGGATCGGTGACTACTTTAAAGGCCAGTGACGAAAACGAAGCTTCATCTTTGGCTGGGCGGAGAACTTCGGTTCCCAGCCTGGTGTCAAAAGCCTTTACCGGTGGCATATCTAGTGGGGAAGGAAGATAGCTTACAATAGCATCAAGTAAGGGGCGGATACCTTTATTCTTTAAGGCACTACCACAAAGGACAGGTACTCCTTTATTAGCCAGGGTGGTCCTTCTCAGGGCAAGTCTTAACTCAGAGGTAGTGATGCTGTCGCCTCCAAGATAGGCTGTCATAATCTGGTCATCACTTTCAGCCAGTTTTTCAATCAGCGTCTGATGGAATTCAGCACATATTGCCTGGTATTGTTCCGGGATGGCTATCTCCTGTGGTACTGAATTAGGATTGTCATCGAAGCACCATGCCTTATTCTCTACCAGGTCAATAATGCCCTCATATGAAGTTTCACTGCCTAAGGGGAGTTGCACCGGTAGAAGCTTGGCTCTTAGTCGCTTTTCAATCATAGACAAAGTGTGATTAAAATTGGCGCCAATTCGGTCCATTTTGTTAATGAAACAAACCCTGGGCACGTGGTATCTATCGGCCTGGCGCCATACTGCCTCTGATTGAGCCTCAACTCCAGCCACTGCGTCGAGAACCACCACCCCTCCATCTAATACCCTAAGAGAGCGCTCCACCTCGGCGGTAAAATCTATATGCCCGGGAGTATCAATAATGTTAATGCGGTGCTCTTGCCAGTAACAGGTAGTGGCGGCGGCAGTGATGGTAATACCGCGCTGCTTTTCTTGCTCCATCCAGTCCATCACTGCGGTGCCCTCATCTACCTCGCCAATCTTATAGGTACGCCCGGTATAATATAGTATTCTCTCGGTGACGGTGGTCTTACCGGCATCGATGTGAGCGATAATCCCTATATTCCGTATCCTGCTTAGCGGAAAACTCCTGGGCACAGTCCTGTCCTTTAGCTTAGAATCTATTGCACTTGTCGCCATAACATTAAGTGAATAACCTCTCACCATCTATAATGGGCAAAGGCTCTATTGGCCTCAGCCATTTTATGAGTATCGACACGCTTCTTAATGGTTACCCCCTGCCCTTTTGAGGCATCACCAAGCTCAGCGGCTAACTTCTCCGCCATAGATTTGCCGGTTCTGGCCTTGGTTGATTTTATCAGCCAGCGTATAGCTAGAGAAAGACCACGGTCAGGTCGAACCTCTACTGGTACCTGATAGGTGGCACCCCCAACCCGGCGGGGCTTTACCTCAAGTAGGGGCGTGGCATTCTTTATCGCTTGTTCTAGAATATTGACCGGGTCTTTCCGCTCCTGTTGCTCCATAAGCTGAAGAGCCTCATACATAATCCTCTCGGCGGTACTCTTTTTGCCCTGCATCATTATTTTATTAATCAACCTGGCTACGGTTACATTGTGGTATTTAGCATCAGGGTATATCTCTCGTTTTATAACTCGGCCTCGCCTTGGCATTTTACCTCCTTATTTTTAAGTAGCCACAGCTAAACCTTTGCTTCGTTTAGCACCATATTTACTACGGCCCTGACGACGGTTAACTACACCACTGGCATCCAGTGCCCCGCGGATAATGTGGTAACGAACACCGGGTAAATCCTTCACACGTCCTCCACGAATCAATACTACCGAGTGTTCCTGTAACTCGTGCCCCTCACCAGGAATATAAGCAGTTACCTCTATGCCATTGGTCAGCCTCACCCTGGCTATTTTGCGCAGCGCCGAATTTGGCTTCTTCGGGGTGGTAGTCTTAACCTGAACACAGACGCCTCGCTTCTGTGGAGAGCCCTTTCCCTGTATCACCCTATTTTTCAAGGCATTGTAGGTAATCCCCAATGCTGGCGCTTTGGTTTTCTTGGTAACTTTCTTACGTCCTTTACGGACAAGCTGATTAATAGTAGGCAATTATTTCCCTCCTGACCCACACAATGTGAATGGATGAGCTTTAGCTCATCCATTCAAAGCCATAGTAGACGATTGAGCACCAAATTGCAACTTATTAACTATAGCTGAACTAACGAGACACGATTTTTTAGTTTACCACAGTTAAAGACTAACCGTCAAGAACTGTGCTTATCAACTTGCATTTCTCACTATTTTGTGTTAGATTACTATGTTTACGGGGCTGTAGTTCAATCGGGAGAACGTTTGACTGGCAGTCAAAAGGTAGGGGGTTCGAATCCCCCCAGCTCCACCAAATATCAAAGCTAAAATACCCCTTATGTCTACTATAGCACAAGTGGCATTTCTGTGTTTGCTACTAATTTGCTACTAATGATTTTCAACAGCCTCTTTTTCACGCCTGGGTAAAACCATCTTGTCAAAGCCTTCCGCTGCCGCTTGCTGAAGTCCAGGAGCTACATGGGAATAGGTATCAAGAGTTATCTGTATACTGGCATGACCTAACCGCTCCTGCACTATTTTGGGATGGACGCCTTGTTTCAACATTAAAGAGGCGTGAGTATGGCGGGCGGAGTGCAGATGTATTCCTTTCAGACCGATGCGTCGGGCCAGAACCATAAAGGCATGAGTGACGCTATCCGGTAGCAAGGGCGTGCCGTCAAGCTGAGAGAATACCAGGTCTGATTCTTGAAGGGGATTACCGGCAAGTAAGCGGTCCTTTTTGGTGGTGCTCCTGTAGTACCAAGCACGTGCGCGGTGACAGGGCAACCATACGCCTGCTTTTGGCTGTCTTAGTTTCCCTGAATATTATCTCACCATTATTCAGGCGGTGAAGTGTCCTGTTTACCGAAGCCTGACACAAGAGCAAGTCTATGTCAGACCATCTAAGGGCTAGCAGCTCAGACCGTCTCATGCCAGTAAATAGGACCAGATAGAACAAAGTGTAATATGGCGTAGACCTAGCAGTCTCAAGGAAAGCCTGAATATCATCTTCACACATGGTTCGCATTTCATGGTGTTCAACTCCTGGCACGTCAACGCTATCAGCTGCGTTACGGGATATCATTCCCAACCTGGCCGCACTCTTTAAGGCACGGTGCATTGTGACATGAATATACCGCACACTTCGACCACTGAGACCGCCTGAACCGTCACACCGGCCGGCAGACAGCTTGTCAGAGTAAAGTCGCTGTAGGTGTTCGGGCTTCAAACTGGTAAGCGGTAACTGCCCGATAGCGGGCTTGATATGCCGCTTAATGAAAAACTCGTAAGTCTGAGCGGTATTCGGGGCAATAGTAGGGCAGTAGTTCTTTAGCCATTGGTCAAGGTACTCTCCGACAGTCATCTTGCCAGGCTTCATAAACGTACCGGTGTCCAACTGGTGCAGGATTTCGCCAAGTCGCTTTTCCGCCTCTTTCTTACTACCTTTAACAGTTGTCCACTGATACTTGTACTTGCCAGTATTGGCGTCCTTCCCCATGCTGACTTTGAGTGAATAGCTATTTTTACCCCTCTTTGCTATGTGGCCTCTCATGTTGTGCCTCCTTTTTGTTTTTGTCTATTTGATTTTCTAATCCTAATAGTCTGAGTATTTCGGGACTTCTTAGTTCCTCTAAGAGATTTTGGCGCTTCTTCTTTAGTATTTCGGGGTCCTCTGACACCTTTAATAATTCTTCGGTTGTCAATTCAGGCATATGAGTGTCAACATATAATTCAGTGTCCGCCATGAATCCCACCTCCTTTACAATCAAGGCAATCTTCTCCCCTTATCTCTTAGCCCTTTTCATTTCTTAGATTCCGATATACAATGCACATAGATAGTTAGGAGGTGATACATGAATTACAATGGCTGTCCTCTACAAGGTAGTAAATTCGGGTA
>DUER01000178.1 GCA_011192075.1 Dehalococcoidia bacterium
AAGTCTGCGTTTACTGTCCCAGAGCAGTTCTTTTACACCAGCATGGGCGGAAGCTGGGGAGCTCATCTCAAATTTGCCGGTTATGATGGAGTTGTTGTTCACGGCAAATCAGAGAAGCCGGTGTATCTTCTGGTACAGGATGGTAAGGCTGAATTAAGGGGTGCCTCAGCCCTATGGGGCAAAGACGCGGCTGAAGTGAATAGTCTTCTAAAGAGTGAACTGGGGAGCTCAGCGAGGGTGCTCTCTACAGGCCCCGCCGGTGAGAACCTGGTAACATTCGCTACCACTCTTGCTGATGAGGATGCCGCCGCCTGGGGTGCAGCCATTATGGGTTCCAAGAAGCTAAAGGCGATTGCGGTAAGGGGTAACGGTGTCCGGCCCCCGGCAGCTAATCCAGAGAAGCTTGAGGCGCTGGTGAAATATCTACGTGAGTCGTGGCATGGAGCTGGAGCTGGTGCCACGTTATCTCACATACCATCACTCAGCAAAAAGAAGATGATTTGCTACGGGTGCCCAACCGGTTGTGTCCGTACCAATGTGGAAACAAACGGTGGCATCAAGATAAAAGTCTGTTGTCAGGCCGCCGGTTTTTATGAACCAGCAGCTGGTGCCTATTATGGAAAACTGACTGACGTTCCCTTACACGCTTCCAGGCTTTGCCAGAATTATGGGCTTGACACCCATGTCATGGCTTCTATACTCATATGGCTTGAGGACGGCCACAATGCCGGTGTTCTGACCGAGGAAAACACGGGCCTTCCTCTATCGAAGTTTGGAAGCTGGGAGTTTATAGAAACCCTGGTGAAAAAGATTTCACTGCGAGAGGGCTTTGGTGATACCCTGGCTCAGGGTGTTCCTCAAGCTGCCGACTCAATAGGTGGGAAAGCCAGGGAATTAATAACTGACTATCTTGATAAGAATGGACAGAGGATGGCTTATGGTCCGAGGTTATATAACGCATGTGGTATCTTTTACGCTACGGAACCCAGGATGACACTTCCAACATTGCATGAAATGACCATACCGATTTTAGGGTGGAAGGAGTGGGTTAAAGGAGCGGAAGGTGCTTACATGTCTTATGACCTGCTCCAGGAAATTGGTCGGAGGTTCTGGGGCAGTGAGCTAGCTTTCGATTGCTCTACCTACGATGGCAAGGCGATAACTGCTAAGAAAATCCAGGACAAAATACGTGCCGAGGAGTGCCTTATCCTCTGTGCCTTTTTCTACCCGCTACGGGCCTGTGATTACACAGATACGCATGAAGGTGACCCTGCTATTGAAAGCAAGCTTTACTCAGCTGTTACCGGAAACGAGACGGACGAAGAGGGACTAAACAGGATAGGTGAGAGGGTGTTTAATCTGGAGAGAGCCGTACTCACTCGTGAAGACCCCCGGGGAAAGAAAGTCGATGAGATTCCCGAGTTCAACTTTACGGTACCTATAGAAGGTGAACACTTGAACCCAGAATTACTAGCTCCCGGGAAGGATGGTGAGCCAATATCCAAGAAGGGCACCGTGGTTGATCGGGAGAAGTTTAGCCAGATGCTGAGTGAGTATTACGAGCTAAGGGGTTGGGATAGCAGCGGTCTGCAAACGAAGCAAAAGCTGGCCGAGCTTGACCTTGGAGATATTGCTCAAGACCTGGCGCAAAGAGGACTGACAGAATAGTAGGGAGGAGAATAAAATGGCTGCTGAGTTCGGGTATGCTGGGAAAATACTGAAGGTAGACCTTTCATCAGTGAGTATGAGCGATATCCCCACGTCTGATTATGCTGATAGGTTCATCGGGGGAAGAGGCATTGCAGCCAAGATTTACTGGGATGAAGTCCCACCAAAATCTAAGGCCTTTGACCCGGAGAATCGGCTGATGTTTATGATTGGCCCCATGGCCGGTTATCCGGGAATAGCCAGTTCCATGTGTCAAATCTGTGGAAAATCGGCGKYTACYAACCCGGAGCAGTTCTTTTACASCAGTATGGCAGGAAGCTGGGGAGCTCATCTCAAATTTGCCGGTTATGAYGGAGTTGTTGTTCACGGCAAATCAGAGAAGCCAGTCTATCTTCTRGTACAAGATGGYAMYRCTGAATTAAGGGATGCCTCAGCCCTATGGGGYAAAGGCTCRGTTGAGGYGCGAGAYCTGCTAAAGGGTGARTTRGGAAGKTCGGCAAGGGTATTGKCTACSGGTCCTGCTGGTGAGAACCTGGTAACATTYGCTACCACTCTTGCCGATGAAGAYGCCKCTGCCTGGGGTGGGGCCATYATGGGTTCCAAGAAGCTAAAGGCAATTGTGKYARYGGGRAAARKTARCCGGCCCCSGGTAGCTAATCCRGAGAAGCTTGAGGCRCTGGTAAAATATMTGCRKGGKKTGGGRYWTGGANNNGRCNTMWGSKAYKGGAWSMCWTTMCNCACCATCGCTYAYCAGAAAGCMACAGATTTGCTACGGYTGYRTAAGMGGCTGTGGCCGTKKMACYSWGGAAACAGCCGAYGGKGTCAAGGCAAARTTCWTCTGTCAGGCCSMWGGTGTTTATMKRKYCGAMGCYRTKACYTATTATRAGARACCGACTGAWGTYCCNCTTCAWNGCTACGAGGCTTTGCCATAATTATGGSMTTGAWACCCGTGYYAYRTKSGYCATGYTGAGGTGGCTTARGGAYRGCTACAAGGCCGGTATTCTGACYGAGGAGAACACKGGCCTTCCTTTWTCCRAGTRTGGCAGCTGGGAGTTTWTMGAAACCCTGSTGAAAAAGATATCCCTGCGAGARGGCTTTGGCGATGTCCTGGCYCARGGTCTTYATCAAGCTGCCGACKCTGTRGGMGGYAAAGCCAGRGAATTAATYACTGACTATSYTGAYAAGRRTGGKCAAAATAYRGKRWATASYCCWCGGYTGTATAACATAWRYGGTATCTTTTMCGCCACRGAACCSAGGATGGCCCTTGCACTATTGCATGAAATGAGCCAGCCAATGGAAAAGTGGAAGGCGTGGGTTAAAGGAGCGGAAGGCGCCTACATGTCCTATGATATGCTTCGCGACATTGGCCGGCGGTTCTGGGGAAGTGAACTTACCTTTGACTTCTCCACCTATGAAGGTAAGGCCGTAGCTGCCAAGAGAATACAGGATAAAATACGTGCCGAGGAGTGCCTTGTCCTTTGCGGCTTTTCCTACCCACTTAGGTCCGTTGACAATACAAAGACTCATGAAGGCAACCCCACTATTGAAAGTAAGCTTTACTCGGCTGTTACCGGGAATGAGACGGATGAAGAGGGATTAAACAGAATAGGTGAGAGGGTCTTTAACCTGGAAAGAGCTGTGCTTGCCCGCGAAGACCCTCGAGGAAAGAAGGTCGACGAGCTTGATGAGTTCGAATTTACGATACCTCTAGAAAGTGAAGTCATGAACCCAGAATTATTGGTTCCGGGGAAGGATGGTGAACCAATAACCAAAAAGGGTACGGTGGTTGACCGGGAGAAGTTTGCTAAAATGCTGAGTGAGTACTATGAGCTAAGGGGTTGGGATAGCAGCGGTCTACAAACGAAGCAAAAGATGGTCGAGCTTGACCTTGAAGATATTGCCCAAGGCCTAGCGCAAAGAGGGCTGATAAAATAGTAAGGAGGTGAAAGGGAAACATGGGAGAACAGGTTTTCTATAATACCTGTCCCGCAGCTGGTTGTCACCAATACTGTGCCCTAAAGGTGTTGGTTGAGGATGGGAAGATCCACAAGGTGGAGTCTGCCGACTATCCCGGGAATCCAGCCGCTAGATGTATTTGTGTCAGGGGTCTATCCAGCGCCCAGGTAGTATACCATCCCGACCGGCTGAAGTATCCATTAAAGAGGATTGGTGAACGGGGAGAAGGTAAATGGAAGAGAATATCCTGGGATGAAGCGCTTGGCACTATAGCCAACAAGCTTATGGAGCTAAAGAAAAAATACGGGCCCGAGTCACTAAAGGTACAGCCAGGAGGCAGTAGTAATGTAGGGCTTATAGGAATGAGTGTGGGGAGTAGATTTGCCAATGTTTGGGGCGCCGGCGGTGCTTTTACATGTGGGCTATGGTCCTCAGACGGTGGAATACCAGCTGCCAGCTTAATAATTTTAGGCGTTGGCTGGCAAGGTCACGACATTCAAGATTTCCTTCATTCCAAAATGATAATACTCTGGGGCTGGAATCCAGCAGAGACAGCCTTGTGGGACATGAAATGTATTCTCGATGCTAAGGATAAGGGGGCCAAGCTGGTAGTTATCGGACCTATGTTTGATGCTACCGCCGCCAAGGCTGATCAGTGGATCCCAATAAGGCCGGGGACAGATGCTGCTCTGGCTTTAGGGATGATGAATGTCATTATGGAGGAGGGACACTACGATAAAGATTACGTAGCGAAATATACCGTTGGTCCTTTTCTGGTGAGAGACGACAACAAGCTTTTTCTGAGGGATGACGGCAAATGCTTAGTCTGGGACGAGAAGGCAGATGCTCCCAAGCCTCACGACTTAACCAACAGCCCAGCGCTCTTGGGTAGCTTCACGGTAAAAGGTGTTCGCTGTAAGCCAGCCTTCCAGCTTCTTATGGAAAGAGTGTCACAATATAATCCAGAGAAGGCTGCGAGCATAACCGGGGTTCCGGCTGAAACTATAAGGAGGCTAGCTCTGGAATATGCTGCCAGCAAACCGGCAGCGATAAAGATGTCTCATGGTTTGGCGCGTACATTAAATAGCAACTTGGGATGCCGTAACGCTATCATCCTTGCCGCCATCACCGGGAATATTGGCATACAGGGGGGAGGTGCTTCTACCACTCAAACAGGTGATGGGGTAAGTCCACCTTTCCCTGCGGTCCTTAATAACAGAGAGATTATGTTTCCTGCTGGTGCGCCGGGAACAAAAACCATACCTGGAACCACAAACCTGATGAAGGGTTGGGCGGCCATAAGGGATGGAAAGCCTTATCCTATCAAAGCACTAATCATCTCTTTCCAGAATCCCTTGCAGGCATCGGGGCATATTGATGGCTACCGCGAGATATTTTCTCAACTGGAGTTAGTAGTTGTTATTGATATTTTCATGACCAGAACAGCTAGGTATGCTGATATTGTCCTGCCCGATACTACAATCTTCGAGCGAGACGACATTAGTCTAAGCGGAGACTATCTTATTAAGATGGAAAAAGCTATTGAGCCGCTTCACCAATCTAAACCAGCCGTGGAAATATGGTCTGAGTTAGCCCAGCGACTGGGCTTGGGGAAATACTTCGAATATACCACGCAAGACTATATGAAGATCTTCCTGGATAGTAAACATCCCTACGCAGCTGGTATTACTCTAGAGCGGCTGGAAAAGGAAAAGATAGTGAGAGCTAACAAGCCACTCGCTTCGACGATCGCCTTCCCTAACAAAGAATTTCCCACGCCTTCGGGTAAGGTGGAGTTCTACCAGGAGCGTCTAATAGAGTTAGGCGAGGAGTTGCCTGTCCACAAAGAGCAGCTTGAGAGCCCTCGCACCTCGGCTCTAGCCAAGAATTACCCGCTTACCCTTCTAACAGTAAAGGACAGGACGTTTACACAAACGCAAATGGCCAATATAGGCTGGCTGAGGGAAATAAACCCGGAACCAATGCTTGATATAAACTCTGTAGATGCCCAAGGGCGTGGAATCAAAGATAACGATACGGTTCTGGTTTTTAACGATAGGGGAAGGGTCAAACTAGGAGCCAGGTTGAATGAAGCAGTCCCGCCGGGGACAGTCAACATTGACCACGGCTGGTGGCCTGAACAATTTGCTGAAGGTCACTACAATGATTTGGATCACCGAGTGGATGACCTGAGCACAGTTATTCCTTCTCTGGATATGGAACCAGTAACAAAGGACTTTTTTGCGACAGCACATCTGATACCATGGGACTGTTTAGTGGAGGTAAAAAAATTCTAGGGGGAGAAATATGGTCAAGCAGTATAGTCTGGTATTTGACCTGAGAAGATGCATCGGTTGCCACAACTGTACTATTGCCTGCAAGGTGGAAAATAACCTAGAAGTGGGGTCGTGGATAAAGGTGCTCACCAGCAGTGGTACCCTTGTTGATATGCCCACCGGGAAATATCCTCAGTTAAGTCTCTATTGGCAACCCATCACCTGTATGCACTGTCAGAATCCGCCTTGTTTAGAGGCATGTCCTGTAGAAGGCACCATTTACAGACGCCCAGATGGGATTGTTCTCATTGAAAAAGAAAAATGTACTGGGTGTGAACTCTGCATATCTGCGTGTCCCTATGGTGTCATCCAGTTCAACCCTCAGGCGAATGTCGCTGAGAAGTGTAGCCTTTGTAGTCATAGGGTAGACCAGGGCTTACCACCTTTCTGTGTCAAAGAGTGTATCTGGGGGGCTATTCATTTCGGAGATATAGGCGACCCAAATAGTGAAGTCTCCCAGCTTATGTCTAGTCGGGATGGCTATGCCCTAGAGCCGGAAAAGGGCACCCAACCATCTAATTACTACCTTGCTCCTTAGTTCTGCTAGTGCCTCATTGATGGAGGGGTGGGCGCATGAGAAGAGGTATGGGTTGAAGACAACTTCAGGTGGTGCTTAGGGAGGTGCTAAGGACAATTGGAGGGTATCTATTGTCCACAGAGGCGGGCTAATTAAGATTGACCAAAGTGGAGATAGGCGGGAAACATATACCCTTAGGAGGAGTATTAGTGACTTCACTGGAGCAGAGTTTATAGATAACTCTGTAGAGGATGAGTATCACCTCAAGGTTAGAAGGGCACCGTTTGATGTATCACCACGAAGTCGCTATAGGAGGGGCAGATAAATGAACTTGGCTGTTTTTGTCCTTCATTTTACAACGGAGTAGCAGAACTTAAAGCTATCCTCAAACCTGACAGACCTAAGATAATGGTGCCTTATAGAACTTCAAACTGTCATTTTAAAACTGATTGACCTAGTATACCTCTGCACCATTTCTAGGGATTCCCATGCGCCAAAACGGGAGTGCTATAACATTGGCCTGTTCTCAACTATGGATAGTAATCATGTAGTCAAAGGGAAATGTGAGCGATTGACTTCAACTCACTTGCCAAAATAAAGTTGCTGGGTTATTATATAAGCCATGACAAGGGGAGTTTGAATCTTCTTGGTGAAAATTGGAATGTAGGAGAACCCCCAATTTGCTAAAGTTATTAAGAGGATCATTTGCGCGTTGGCCAAAGCGGTTAACTAGAAATGAAATGAGACGGCACAACGAATACCATCATATCAGGGGAATAGAAAAGCTACAGCAAGAGTATGCGGATTTAATAGTAAAACCCCATAATGTAGCTAGGCTTAGTGAAATAATATCTGAGCTCGGTAAACTGTGGAACGATAAATTGCGATATGAGGAGGAGAATCAGTTAATAAGAGGAAATGGTAGGAAAAGTCTAAGGCAAGTTCAGGAATCAGTACACGAAATAGTATGTGAAACAGGGCACAAAATAGATACGGCCAAGGGAAAAGAAAGAAAGCACCAAACATTTGCAAAAGGTTTATATAGGATGAAGTCTATCTTGGATGAATGGGAAACAAGACTCTAAGAGGCTTTCAACTCACAATAAAAGAATAGAAGTTCAGACTGTCTTGGAAGCTAACAGACTTGGTACACCTCTGAACCATCTCTAGGCTTTCCCATCTGTCCAAATTCCCACAATAGTATTGTTCACAAATTAGGGCTAGTGTTCACAGTTTTATATGAGAATGAAGGACTTGTTTTCAAAAGCTGTCTAGTCTTATTGTCGGTCTTCTAGAGTACAGCTCTTCCTTATCTAGTATTTCTACTTCAGTTGAGTGTTGAGCTATAATGTGTTCATTCATTTTTATCAATCCAGAATGCCAGTCATATTCAGTTGTTTCAAGATTACATAAGGTGCACCGAAACATGAATGTAGCAGGGATCTTTCTCAGTTTTACCACTTCTTTAAAGTTTTTCATAAGAGCTCCAGTACTTGTTATTCCCCTGAATGGTTTCTATTGACCAAAACCAAACGTCAAAACATCATTGGTTCATCAAGCTTATTATACACCACCCATGATACTATTGGGAAAACAGGTAATCGGAACCAATGTCAAAGTCAACAAGGAGTCTGCCACTAGCCTTGCCTTGTGAACAATCAGCTTTGAACGGATTCTTGCTAGGCATCAGTGTTCACAACCTTGTATAGCTTCAAGGCATCATCAAAGGTCAGGCTTGCTGCATAGTGGCTAACCATATCAGGAGTCTCCCAACCTCCCAGGCTTTGAATCACTTTTTTGGACAGTCCTGATTTTACATTGTGGATACAGAAGCCTCTCCTGAAGGAATGAGCGTTACACTTTATGCCCGTAGCTTGTCCCAACCTATGGAGCATAGTCTGTATACCATGGGGGGTTATTCCCAAGCTCTCATGTGTTGTGAACCAAGCCTTTACAATGCCATTACCAGATAGAGCCTTGCGATAACGATTGCCTTTACCTAATATAACTACAGTTTCCTCTTGCCAGTTGAAGTCCGTAGCCTTCACATTGGCAGCTTCAGATAGCCTCATTCCCGAATAC
>DUER01000179.1 GCA_011192075.1 Dehalococcoidia bacterium
AAGCGAGAAGGGATTGGAGTTTTGCTATCAGTGTGACGAGTTTCCCTGTCTAAAACTAGCACCCTGTGTTGATAGGGCACAGGAGATACCTCATAGCAGTAAAGTATATAATCTTCTTTTGCTACAGAAGCTGGGCACTAAGAAATGGCTGCAATATGGTGACATGCTGTGGAAGCAGTACTGGCAAGGTAAAAAGCCACGCCCTGGTGCTGATATTGAAGTATAATTTAGAATGGACAACAGATGAGCCGACTTATAGATAAACTAAATCGGGTTTCCCAGACTGTGCCCCAGCCCATGGGGTTCATGGTGGCACAGCCGGTCTCTCCAAAGCCCAAGCTGTTGCTCATTGCTAGCTTAACTCAGGTTAATGTTGATGGCTTAGCTGACTATGTAGCCGGGGCTGATGGTGGGCTGTCACATATACACCAGAGCTCAGAGGCTAAAGCCCTTCAAGAAGTATCTCAGGCTATATCTGATATTCCCTGGGGTGTGTGGCTAAAAGATAGTGGTCAGCCAGAAATAAAACAGATAACGAAGATTGGCTGTGATTTTATGGTTTTTCCAGCAGCTAAGACATCGCTAGCAATTCTTCAGAATGAGGCAGTGGGTAGAATATTAGAGGTAGAGGCATCACTCAGCGATGGGTTGTTGAGGGCAATCAATGAGCTACCGGTAGATGCTGTGCTTATTGCCAGCGAACTGAGGGAAGATTATTTTCTCACCTGGTATCACCTTGTGCTCTTTCAGCATTTTACCAATTTGTTGACTAAGCCCTTGTTAGTTTCTATATCGTCAAATGTGACGGCTAATGAGCTTCAAGCTTTATGGGAAACAGGTGTGGACGGTGTAATAGTAGAGGTAGAGGCTAGGCAGCCTGCTGGGAGAGTAAGCAAGTTACGCCAGGCAATTGATAAACTAACCTTCCCATCACAACACAAGCGAGGAAAGGCAGAGGCTTTACTACCTCGCATTGGTGGGGAGCCAAGCACAGTAACCATAGAGGAAGAAGAAGAGGGGGAAGAGTAGTTTCATATTAGAGCCGTCTATCTGTCAATCTCAGTTAGGCCCAGATTAACTACTCTTGTATGCTGACAATTGCCACGATTTTCCTTCGGTGGCTATAGCAGGGGCAATTATCATCTCAACGCGGTGCATTTCTTGAATGTTAAGCACGCCACAAGTGCCCATAGCGGTGCGCAGTGCCCCAACCAGATTTTGGCTACCGTCGGTAACCACAGTAGGACCGAAGAGGATTTGCTCAAGCAGAGCAGTGGTGCCAACCTTTATTCGAGTCCCTCTGGGTAGTGCTGGGTGGGGGTGGGACATACCCCAGTGATAACCCTGCCCTGGTGCTTCTTTGGCTTGGGCAAGAATGGAGCCCAGCATTACCGCATCAGCGCCAGCAACGAAAGCTTTGCATAGGTCTCCACCATTGCTAATGCCACCATCCGTAATTATCGGTACATATTTACCAGATTCACGTAGGTATTGGTCTCTGGCTGCGGCACAATCCATAGTTGCCGTTATCTGAGGTACACCAACACCAAGAACTTGCCTCGTGGTGCAAGCCGCACCCGGTCCCACACCTACCAAAACCCCAGAAATTCCAGTTCTCATCAGCTCCAGACAGGCACCGTAACTTACACAGTTACCAACGATAATAGGCATAGGTATGGATTGGCGAAGCTCAGGAAAGATTAATCCCCCATAGCTCTTGGATATATGCCGGGCACTAGTAACCGTGGACTGGACGACAAGAATATCTGCCTGAGCCTCAGTGGCTATTGGGGCAAAGCGCTTGGTGTTAGCTGGAGTTACCGAGACAGCACACACCGCCCCCGACTTCTTGATGGCCTGTATCCGGTCACCAATAAGGTTCTCCTTTATCGACTGCGAATACACTTTTTGAAGTAACAAAGTCACTTCAGCATCAAATGCTTGAGCAATTTCAGTTAGTACCTCCTGGGGATTATCATACCGAGTTTGTACCCCATCCAGATTAAGAACAGCGAGCCCGCCCAGCTTGCTCATTAGAGCAGTAAAATTGACATCGGTTACCGCATCCATTGCCGCTGCTAGTATAGGAATGGAGAAGGTGAAGTTTTTTACCTTGAAATCAATGTTTGTCTGGTCTGGATTAGCCGTAACATCTCCAGGCACTATAGCTACTTCATCAAACCCATAGGAACGCCGCAATTGTTTATATTGGGGAGCAGCCATTTTTACTATCCTTGTGTTACTCTTAAACAAGAACTATATCAAAAGCAATGATTCAAAGTCAAGATATTTTAGCTAAAGTGTTTGTTAACCCCATCCCCTGTATCCCCTTCCTCTTGATAAGGGGAAGGGGAAGATAATTTGTTTAAAGGGGCGTAGCCCCTCTAAAACTCCTCCAATCACTACCTCGTAGTAAGGAGGAATAATAGATATTTAAGGAAAGAGGGAATTACCCCCCAGCAAGCTGGGGGCATCTTAAGACTTTACCAACATGTGTAGTTGGAGGGAATTCTCTTCATGGGTTTGATATTCAATACATTTCCGTATTATATCAGCAGTGCCTTTATCACCTGCACTCCTGATAAAATATCCTTCACTCCAAAACTCCCCCGCCCACAACTGCTTCCTCAATTTCGGAAACTTCTTAAATAACTCACGGGCAGACACACTTTTCATTATCTGCTCTACCTGCGCTGGAGGATATCTGCGTGGCACCTCAACAAATATATACACATGGTCTTCCAACACTTCCATTGCATCTATCCTGAACTCATACTCCTCGACTATCTGTTGAAATACTTCTTTCAAATACCCCGAAACTTCCCCACTCAATATGTGCTTCCTGTACTTAGGTATCCATACTAGGTGATACTTCAGAGTGATACTTCAGAGTGATACTTCAGATCGTATACGGCTTGTTTTGTCCTTCTAATCCCCACGACGAAGTTATACAAGAAAAAGTACTATTCAGGCAAGCATCCTTACCTCGCCTTAGTCGAGCCACTTTCTTCCCGCCAGTAAGCTGGCATGTATCCAGTGGAGTTTTCTATAAAGGGGTGAAGCCCCTTCAAAAATAATCTTTCCACCTCATGCAAGAAATACGTCTCCATATTATGGAGAGGGGGATTAAGGGGGTGAGGTTAATAAGTAAGCTCTAT
This sequence comes from Dehalococcoidia bacterium, assembly GCA_011192075.1. Taxonomy (GTDB): domain Bacteria; phylum Chloroflexota; class Dehalococcoidia; order Dehalococcoidales; family S120; genus S120. Next base: position 3,159 of record DUER01000179.1, read on the forward strand.
AGACGGGTTACAGAGTAATGAGCTATAATAACTAAACTGGGGAGGAAAAAGGTCATGCCCACCCTTTATATTGTGGCTACGCCCATTGGTAATCTAGAGGATATTTCCTTACGTGCCCTTCGCACTTTGCGTGAAGTGAAGCTTATTGCCGCGGAAGATACACGCCAAACGAAGCGGTTACTTACCACTTATGATATTAGAACTCCAATGACGAGCTATCATGAGCATAATAAGTGGACTAAACTAAATTATATTTTAAGCTGCCTTAAACAGGGGGACGTGGCCCTTGTTTGTGATGGTGGCATGCCCGGCATATCTGACCCAGGCTATGAATTGATTGTGACGGCTAACCAGCAAGGTATTCCAGTAGTTACTATTCCTGGACCTTCTATTGTTACCACGGCACTTGTTGTTTCCGGGTTACCTATGGAGAAGTTTGTTTATCTTGGCTTCTTACCTCGTAAGACTAATGACCGGCAGCGTCTTCTCAAATCTGTCGCCGATGAATATGGCACTATTGTAGTCCTAGAATCCCCTCACCGGCTACAGGCGGCATTGAACGACATCCTGCTTGTTCTTGGAGATAGGAAAGTGGCAGTTTGCCGCGAGCTTACCAAGATTCACGAAGAGGTTTTCCAAGGAAGGATAAGCCAGGCGACAGAACACTTCACTGAGCCTCGGGGTGAGTTTACCCTGGTCATGGAGGGCAAGACAGGGAAGGACAAGCCACAGTTGACCGAAGATATTGAGAGGCAGCTTCATCACATGCGCTCATCCGGAAAAACAGCTAAGGAGGTGATTGTCAAGGTAGCTGGAGAAACAGGTTTGTCAAAGAAGGAACTGTATCGAGCTTGGGTTGGGATCAGTAAATGTTAATTTAGTTTAGAAAGAGGATTAGTTATGCGTCTCGGTTGTATAGCAATTGGTGAAATCCGTTGTGATGGGTGTGGTCAGACTATAAAGCACCCTGAGCACTATTTGGCTATCTATGATGAAGAGGGCATCGAGTCGGAACAAGGGAAGACATTACGCTACTGTGTCGATTGCTGCCTGAGCCAGGGCTATGCTCACTACAGAATGGAGAAGGGCGAACAAATACTGACCTTCTTTCCTAAGTAGGCGTCAGGCAGTTTGCTAGTCAAGAAATAAGATTATGAGGGAACGAATTTTTATTGGTGTTGCCTGGCCCTATGCTGATGGTCCGTTGCATTTAGGTCATATTGCCGGGGCATATTTACCACCGGACATATTTGCCCGATATCACCGAACTAAGGGGAATGAGGTATTAATGGTATCGGGTTCGGACCAGCATGGCACACCGATAACTATCAAGGCTGAGCAGGAAGGGAAGAGCCCTAGCCAAATAGCTAGCCAGTATCATCAGCAGTTTCTTGACTCCTGGCAGAAGCTTGGTATTTCCTTTGATTTATTCACTAGCACCAGTACTGCTAATCATGCTGAGGTATCGTGTGACATCTTTCTAACCCTTCTTAATAAGGGCTATATCTATAAAGCTACTGTGTCCCAGCCTTTTTGTTCCCAGTGCCAGCGCTTCTTGCCCGACCGCTATATTGAAGGCACTTGTCCATACTGTCAGTCTTCCGGAGCTAGAGGGGACCAGTGTGATGAATGCGGCAAGCCCATAAATCCTGTTGAGCTGGTTGACCCACGCTGTGGTATATGTACTGCTACGCCTCAGTTCAAGGATTCGGAGCACTTCTTTTTAAGGTTAACCGCCTTTGAGGCCAGGCTTTTAGATTGGGTGAAGCAGCAGACCCACTGGAGACAGAACGTCCTTAATTTTACCACGCGTTATCTGGAAGGGGGGCTGAAGGACAGGGCTATCACTCGCGACATAGCCTGGGGAATACCAATACCAGTTGATGGCTTTGACGGCAAATGTATCTATGTCTGGTTTGAGGCAGTTATTGGTTACCTATCAGCAACTAAGGAGTGGGCTAAGTCTAACGGTGATGAGGAGAAGTGGCGCTCTTTCTGGCAAGGGGAAGCAAAGAGCTACTATTTTATTGGTAAGGATAATATTCCCTTTCATACCATTATCTGGCCAGCGATGTTGATGGGCTACGATGGTCTTAATCTTCCTTACGATGTCCCGGCTAACGAGTTCTTGACTATTGAGGGCAGGAAACTTTCTACCAGTCGCCACTGGGCAGTCTGGCTATCCGATTATCTCTCGCGCTATGACCCTGACCCTTTGCGTTACCTATTATCCATAAATATGCCAGAAACAGGGGATACCAATTTTTCGTGGCGTGGGTTCGTCCACCGTAATAACGATGAACTGGTGGCTACCTATGGAAACTTAGTCCATCGGGTGCTTACCTTCGTTCATCGCCACTTTGATGGCTGTGTGCCAACCCCTAGTGAACTCGACAGCCGTAGTCAGACCCTACTAAATAAGGCTAGGGATACCCTCAATACTATGGATGGGCTTCTTTACCGCTGCCATTTTAGAGAAGCAATAAGGACGGCTATGTCCCTGGCTCAGGAGGCTAACCGTTACCTGGAAGAGAAATCTCCCTGGAAAATGATTAAACAGGACAGGCAGGCTTCAGCCACTGCCTTATATGTGGCTATTTCAGTGCTCTCCTGCCTTAGAATAGTCCTGTATCCCTTCTTACCCTTTAGTTCTCAAAAGCTGCACGAGTTTCTTGGTTTTAAGGGCAATGTAGGAGATGACGGTTGGCAGTTAATTTTACCTACTCCAGGTCAGAAGTTGCTTCCCCCAAAGCCTCTGTTTTCTAAATTGGATGAAAAACTGGTAGCCGAAGAAACCAGTCGGTTAGGATATGTCCAGTGCTAATAGATTCGCATGCTCACCTTGATTTGCCAACCTTTAATGGTGACCGAGATCAAGTATTGACTCGAGCTCGTAAGCAGGGGGTTAGCACTATTATAAATGTTGGCGTCAATTTGGAGTCCAGTCGGGCATCACTCCATATAGCTCAACGCTATCCCGATATTTTCACCGCTATTGGTTTCCACCCCAATAGAGCATATGAAATGAGGGAAGGTGACCTCAGCTTGCTCGATGAACTGGCTGGTAATTCTAAGGTAGTAGCCATCGGTGAGATTGGGCTTGATTTCTATAGAAAATCGTCGCCTCGCCAGCGCCAGCTTGAGGTTTTTCAGCAACAACTCAACCTGGCAGCCGAGCTAAGTTTGCCTGTAGTTATACACTGCCGTAACGCCCATAAAGAGGTGTTAGATATAATAGCTCCTTGGACAAAATCTATCTCACGCTCGGCTGGTTATAGCCGTGGATTAGGCGTTATGCATTGCTTCAGTGGTAATGTGATGCTGGCTCAACACTATATTAAGCTGGGTTTCCTGATATCACTACCTGGCTCGATAACTTATCATTCGGCGCATGACAAGGTAGAGGTAGCTCAGGAACTAACTCTGGACAAGCTTCTGGTGGAAACAGATGCACCTTTCCTAGCGCCACAGCTTCACCGCGGACAGCGAAACGAGCCATCATATGTATCGCTCGTGGTCAACAAGATATCCGAGGTTAGACAGGTCCCAGCAGAGACAGTTGCCCAGGCTACAGCACAAAATGCCATAGACTTATTCCATTTGCCTGGTAATTAAAAAGGAGATTCTTGCCGCTAAGCACAATTTACCAACCCGTTGAGGAAGATTTAGCCAAGGTAGATGATTTACTGAGTTCAGCCACTGAGGTCAATTTCCATCGGCTGGCTGAGCTATTAGACTATTGCCTGAAGGACGGGGGTAAGAGGATTCGTCCCGCACTTACTCTACTGTCAGGCAAATTCTATGACTATAACCTTAGCTTACTGCTACCCATGGCCGCAGCCGTTGAACTTATGCACACGGCTACCCTAGTTCATGATGATGCCATTGACCAGTCCATGGTTCGCCGAGGTAGACCAACAGTTAATGAGGTATGGAGTGAGGATAAGGCAGTACTCCTGGGAGACTATTTGTTTGCCAAGGCGGGTGAGTGTGCCGCTGACACCCAAAACCTGCGAACAGTAAAGCTCTTTGCTCAAACCCTAGCGACTATTTCCGCGGGAGAGATAAACCAAGCCTTTAATGCTTTTAACTTGGAGCAGACGCGTGAGCACTACATAGAGAGAATTTCCTATAAAACAGCTTCCCTATTCTCCCTGGCTACAGAATCAGGGGCTATCCTGAGCCAAGCTCCAGAAAACTCAGTCAAAGCGCTAAAAGAGTATGGTCATAACCTTGGGATCGCCTTCCAAATTATAGATGATATCCTGGATTATATTAGCACCGAGGTGGACATGGGTAAGCCGATAGGCTCAGATTTAGCTCAGGGTACTCTTACCTTACCGGCAATGCTTATTTTGGAGCGTTACCCCGGGGATAACCCAGTGAAGAGGGTATTCCAGAATAGGGATAAGCAGGAAAACACAAAACTAGCTCTGGAGTTGGCCCGTAATTCATCAATTGCCCAAGAATGCTACCAAGTTGCCGTAGACTATTGCTCTAAGGCTTGCCAGAATCTTAACCTATTGCCATATAATGCCAGCCATCGGGCATTAACCGAACTGGCCAATTACGTAGTAGAGCGAAAAAGATAAGCTTCATTCCTCAAGCCAGATACTACCGTCCTCATAGGTTTCGATGTTTTAGACACAAAAATACTAATAGTGTACCCTTCTGCCTACCTGTCAAGGCAGGAGTTTAATAATGGGTGACACATATTTTACCATGGCAAGAGATAAACAGTTTGCCTACTTTTGCCGGGGTTGCCTAGAAGGAAAGACAAAGGAACAAATTAGCAGGAGGGATACACGGTATTGCGTCACTTGCCAGCCATTGGTTGAAAGAGAATACACCCAGCTCAGGCAGAGGTATATACCTATTCCCTACAATCACCAGAACCCTCTAGAAGATGCTCTTTACAATGCGGACAATAAAAAATACCCGCAGGAGAACAAAATACGAAAATGTCCATGCTAAATTCAGAAACCGCCAGCTTGGACAATTTCAAACCACAGGGAAGGCCCAAGACCTATAAGAAACGGCAGCTTCCGGAGCGGGAAATTAAAAAACTATATGATGGAGGTATGGGTGCTTGGGCAATTGCTACCAAGCTGAAAAAAGAGGAAGGTATTGAAGTTTCTTATAAGACTATTCAAAGAGTATTGTC
>DUER01000018.1 GCA_011192075.1 Dehalococcoidia bacterium
AATTGTCAACAGAGTCGCCACGAGGAAAAGGTTCCTTTTTTACCTGATAACCTCACATCCAAGCGTCAGGCGTGGAATATGGCACCCCTTTTTCTGAGTGTAAGTATTACGCAGTCTGCAGGGCAGAAGAATATTTACTTGACATAATATTCCAGTTCTTCAAAACAGTTAATCATAAAAAACGCTAGCGGTAAAAGGCTAGCGTTGTTACTACTAAATGGTGGAGACGGGGAAGAGTCGAACTCCACCTGCAACAATTTGGGGGTTTGTTTAATGGTCTCAGAATCGTTTACATATTTCAATAATATCGTCAAGACCAAGTCTTTTTAACGTATCCTTTTTTTGAAGACCTGTGGCGATATCCCATCCCCGTAGCTCGTAGTATTCATCTTTCATCTTCTCAAATTCCTCCCGGTCAAGAGTGGCACCGACCCGGGATACGGTTCCTCCATCCTTTCCCGGTACCACGCATTCGGAATTAGGGTTTGGTGATAAAGGTAGCGGTACTGTGTGGTCGTAATCCGGCAGACTATCACTTTCCCTGCCTCTATGCCCTTCCCTGACGAGTATTGCCCTTTGCAGGTTAAAGACCCTCTCACCAATCTTATCAAGCCCCGGCTCATCTAGTTCCTTTCCGGTAACTGCGGAGAAGACCTTGCTGGGAAGTGTCGGGTCACCCACGTGCTCTTCGGAGTGTTTGACGTCCATCATGGGCCAGGCGAAATCGCAGAGGATAAGACACTCCTTAATGTACTCCCGGTCCTGTATCTTTTTCGCTGCCAGGGCTTTCCCCTCGTAAGTGGAGAAGTCAAGCGCCGCCTCACTGCCGAGGAATGTCCTGGAAATAGAACGGATAACGTCACTGGAGACGTAAGCACCCTCCGTATTATCATACCAATCCCACCAAAGATGGGTTGGAAAAACTACTTCATGCAGCTGAGGAGTAACAAGCCTGGGCTCTGTGGCATATAGAAGTCCGGTTATGATATATCGCCTGGGCTCATAGGGATACCACTGCCCTGTGCGATAATGAATATCTCCTAATTGCTCCTTTGCTTTACTTCCCAGCACGTCTACCGCCTTAAAGATTCCCTGAGCCAGTATATCCCCAAACCCCTGTCTCAGTGATATTTTTAATGCTAATGTTTCTATAAATTTGAGACTCCCTATTTTTGATATCGGGATACCCGTACTTTCATCGGTTAGAACTCCCGCTTTATAACAGTTGCCAAGCCAGGTTATCATTGGCAATACCGCCATCACATCAAGGCCATATTCATTACAGATTCTGGCTGCGTAGAAGGGAACTTCATTCCACTCGCCATAGTACCTCATGGAAAAACCGGGGTAAAACGCGATGCCAGCACATAAACATTTCCCTTTCTTGCCATCTTCCGCTTCATAAATTGCCCTGACGCAGCCACTGATGCAACCATGACAGGCAACTCTTTTTAGCTCTGGGTTTAAGTCTGGATCTATTTTTGCCAAAAATGACAAGGATACACGTCCCCCGCCAGCACATATATATCGTGAATCTTTCTTCAATTCTCGGGCGTATTTTGCCAGCTCTTTAAGTTTTTCTGGACTGGCGGCCACTGCTTCTTTATTACTGGCTCCGACGGCAATAGCCTTCAATTTCTTGGAACCCATAACGGCGCCAAAGCCACCGGAACCGGAAGCATCATCATCGGCAATGATGTTAGCCATAACCACCATATTATCACCGGCGGGTCCGATGGTGGCCACTCTTATATCCTTACCAAGGGTCCTCTTTAACGTCTCCCGTGCTTCAATGGCTCCCTTGCCCCAGAGGAATGAAGCATCTCTTATCTCTACATTATCATCCTGTATCAAAATATAAACAGGCTTATCGGCTCTGCCCTGGATAACTATCGCATCATAACCGGCAAATTTGAGCCAGGCACCCCAGCTTCCGCCTAAATTAGCATAGGAGAAGGACTCAGGGGTAACCGCAGGAGATTTGCCACAAACCTGCCATCTGGAACCAGCCAATCCCGCAAATCCGGCTAACGGTCCGTTGGCAAATATCAATAGGTTTTCTGGATCGAAAGCCTTAACCCTTGGTGAAACCTCATCCCAATAGATTTTAGCGCCAAATCCTCTCCCCCCAACGTATCTATCGGCATAATCCATTGTGGGTACGTCAACCGTAGTCCCTTGGGATAAATCTACCTTTAGAATTCTGTCAGCATATCCAAATTTGTTCGCCACTTTTAATTCTCCTCTGGAGGCATCTTACTGCGTTTTTCCCACCGGATCAAGTTAGCGAATTGACTAATAATTAATGCTACCGATATAGTTACCGAATTATAGAAGGGATAGTGATTCTATCAAGCTGCGCAGACAAAGTTGCGTGGAAAAAGAAGAGTTATTACCATAGAAGGTGTATTATCCAGAGACTTAAGGTAACATTTCGTCAAATTGTTTAAAAAGGAACCTTTTTACAGGCAACTCTACCTTAAAAGGTGGTATCCTTTATGTGGGCAGGTCAGCTAAAACACCTGTATTATGTAGAAAAACCTTGTTTTTCATAAAGGAGGAGGGCTAATTATCAATGGCAGAAAAGACT
>DUER01000180.1 GCA_011192075.1 Dehalococcoidia bacterium
CAAGAAGTCACTTTAACCATACCGGCTATACAAAATAACAGCTCAAACCGAAGCTACTAATTGCTAATAATTTGCTAATAGACTGAATGAAACGCATTGTTACCAATTGGTATTCCACACTCAAAACAGGTTTTAGGCAAGTAACAGAAAGGTTCTAATTTGAACGTAAAATGACGGTTTGGGACATCACACGCCAGTTCCGAAGACCGATGCTCTGTCTGTTGAGCTATAGGCGCCCTAAGTGGGGTGAGTGGAGGGATTTGAACCCTCGCTCTCCAGGGCCACAACCTGGCGCCTTAGACCACTAGGCGACACTCACCATCGGTAATATAGACATTATAACTAAAAGGCTTTATCCTTTCAATGTGCTGATGGATTGTCCTTAATCCCTTGGCGTTAGCTCTACTATAGTAACCCCGGTATCTCCTTCCCCGTAGCCAGCTGCTCGGTATTATTTTACCAGGGGATGTTTGGCCAATTCCTCACGCACTGCCTGCCGTAGAGTCCCCGTCCCCTTGCCATGGATTACCCTGACCTGGTATAACCCGGCCATAAAGGCATTATCCAGGTATCTATCAAGCTTCAGTAGTGCCTCATCTACAGTAAACCGGCGAAGATACACCTCGTCTTTTGCTGGCGTCATATTGGTAGGATATTTATTTTTACGCACCATAGACTAGAAAGACAGACAGAGACAGGAAAAGCAGAAAACTCAATAGACTGAACGCTAGCCCATTAAGGAAACCTATTTGACAGCCTCCTTGTCTATAGTCAAAACTCTGACTGTTATATTTTACAATCTATTGGCTACTTCCACAATACGTACGTCGCCCCAGTCAGTTTCGTTAAAATTATCTAGCTTGTTGTGGTTTAAGTCTAGTGCTAAAATAAACTCAGACACGGGAAAGGGGTTCAAGAAAGCCATGCCACTGGATACCATAGTGGTTAAAGGGGCTCGTGAGCATAACCTGAAGAATATAGATGTGGTTATCCCTCGCGATAAGCTGGTGGTAATTACTGGTGTCTCAGGCTCGGGCAAGAGTTCACTGGCATTTGATACCGTCTATGCTGAGGGGCAACGCCGCTATGTGGAATCTCTATCGGCTTATGCTCGCCAGTTTTTAGGCAGAATAGAGAAGCCTGAGGTTGATTATATTGAAGGCTTAAGCCCAGCCATTTCTATTGACCAGAAGGGTCCGAGTAAGAATCCTCGATCTACAGTGGGCACAGTAACTGAGACCTATGATTACCTCAGGCTACTCTTTGCTCGGGTTGGTCACCCCCATTGCCCCAAGTGTGGGCGAGAGATTACGGCGCAGACAGTTCAGCAGATTGTTGACGCCATTCAAGCTCTTCCTGAGCGTAGCCGGATTATGATTCTGGCACCGCTGATTAGAGACCGCAAAGGCGAGTATCAGGTGGTATTTGAGGATTTGACCAAGGCGGGATACACCAGGGTTCGGGTTGACGAGGCGATCCATGACCTATCGGAGGAAATTCAACTTGACAAGAACAAAAAGCATTTCATTGAAGCCGTAGTTGATAGATTAGTAATTGGGCAAAGCAGCCAGAGCCGCATTGCCGATTCAGTAGAAACTGCCCTTAAGCTTGGTGCCGGGGTAGTGCTGGTGTCTATTGTTGACGGTGAGGAATTACTGTTCTCGGAGCACTTTGCCTGCGTCCACTGTGGGATTAGCCTGGGTGAAATTGCCCCCAGGACATTCAGCTTCAACAGTCCTCACGGTGCCTGTCCTGCCTGCACCGGGTTGGGGGTTATGCTGGAGATAGACCCCGAACTGGTTATCCGCAATAAAGAGCTATCCATAGTTCAAGGAGCAATTCATCCCGGGTGGTGGCTCTCCTGGCACATGGACGAGCTTGAAATGTTGGGCCAGCGCTTTGGCTTTTCCACTCATATCCCAGTTAAGAACCTATCTGAGCGTCACCTGGAACTTGTACTTTATGGGGAGGACGGGGAGCTGGTAAGGCATAGAAACCGCTACGGTCGGGTTAGGGAATACTTTACCGGGTATGAGGGGGTAATCCCCTACCTGGAGCGTCTGGCTCATGATACACAATCAGAGCGTACCCGGGCTGAGATTGAGCGCTATATGATGTCCAGCCCGTGCCCTGTTTGTCAAGGCAAGCGGCTTAAACCAGAATCCTTAGCCGTAACCATCGATGACAGTAACATTATTGAGGTTAGCTCCATGTCAGTTACCCAGGCGCTATACTGGGTTACTGATATTAGTGATAGTAACAAGGCTATACTTAGTGAGCGCGAGCAGATAATAGCCCATCAAATTTTCAAGGAGATTCAAGCTCGACTCGGCTTCCTCCAGAATGTGGGTCTAGACTATCTTACCCTTGACCGTCCTTCAGCTACCCTGAGTGGTGGTGAGGCACAGCGAATTCGCCTAGCAACTCAGATTGGCAGCGGGCTTATGGGTGTGCTTTATATTTGTGATGAGCCTACAGTGGGTTTGCATTCGGCTGACGACTTTCGCTTGATTCAGACGCTGAAGAGACTGAGGGATTTGGGTAATACTATATTGGTCGTGGAGCATGATGAAGCTATGATTCGAGCCGCTGACCACATCATTGATATGGGACCCGGGGCTGGAGAACATGGGGGCTGGATTGTGATCACAGGAACTCTGTCTGACATCATGAATTGCAGCGAGTCAATAACTGGTCAGTATCTTAGCGGCGTGAAGCAAATCCCTTCACCACAAAAGCGTCGCCTTGGCTCAGGCGAGGAGATGGTAATAAAGGGGGCAAGACAGAACAACTTGAAAAATATAAACGTCTCAATCCCTTTGAGCAAGTTTGTTTGTATTACCGGTGTCTCAGGTAGCGGTAAGAGCACTCTTATCGATGAGATTATGTATAAGAAGCTGGCACAGATATTCTATCGGTCAAGGGATAGAGCAGGCGACTGCGACAGTATCATTGGTGTGGAGCATATCGATAAGGTAGTCAATATCGACCAGTCTCCTATCGGGCGTACCCCCCGTAGTAATCCAGCTACCTATACCGGAAGTTTTACCCCTATCCGTGAGCTTTTTGCCACTGTTCCTGAAGCTCGGATGAGGGGTTATGCTCCAGGGCGATTCTCATTTAATGTTAAGGGTGGGCGCTGCGAAGCCTGTCGTGGGGATGGGTTTATCCATATTGAGATGCAGTTTTTGCCTGATGTGACCGTTTCTTGTGAGGTGTGCAAAGGAAAGCGCTATAACCGCGAGGCTTTAGAGATTAAATTTAAGGATAAGAACATAGCTGAGGTATTAGACATGACTGTGGAGCAAGCCCTGTCTTTCTTTGAGCATTTCCCCAAGATAAAAAATAAGTTGGAGACGCTGCGGGATGTGGGGCTGGGCTATATTCGGCTCGGTCAGCCAGCACCTACCCTCTCTGGTGGTGAAGCACAGAGGGTAAAGCTATCTACTGAGCTATCGCGCCGAGCTACGGGTAGGACACTATACATCCTTGACGAACCGACTACCGGTCTTTCCTTTGAGGATGTAGCCGCTCTACTACGGGTACTACAACGTCTGGTCGATGCTGGTAACACGGTGGTGGTCATTGAGCATCACCTGGATGTGATTAAGAATGCCGATTACATTATTGACCTTGGACCTGGAGCCGGGGACAGGGGTGGCTATATTGTAGCCACGGGAACTCCTGAGAGAATAGCTCAAGAGAAGTCTTCAGCTACTGGACAGTATTTGGCTAAGGTATTGCATAAAGATAGGGAATACGCCTTAACCAGTTGACTAATGCTCATCAGTAAAGGAGGTACAGATGACCCGTGAAGAAGCCCTTGACTCTATTAAAGCTAATGTGGAGAATGAGAATTTAATAAAGCATATGCTGGCTACTGAGGCTATTATGCAGGCTCTGGCTAAGCGCCTTGGTGAAGATGAGGAGGAGTGGGGTTTTACCGGTCTGCTACATGATATAGATGTGGAGCTGACCGAGGAAGATCTGAGCAGTCATAGTAAGCTGGGGGCTGACTTAGCTCGGGAGCTAGGAGCCAGCGAGGCCATGGCTCACGCCATCCTATGCCACAATGAGGCGCATGGTGTTCTGCGGAAGGCAAATCTTGATAAGGCTTTATTTTGTGCTGACCCCCTAACCGGCTTAATCATTGCCGCTGCCCTGGTTCGTCCTGATAAAGAATTGGCTGGTCTTGAAGCTGAGTCGGTGAGGAAAAGGTTTCAGGAAAAGAGCTTTGCCGCCGGAGCGAATAGAGAGCAAATCTCCCTGTGTAGTGAAATCGGGCTTGAGCTTGACGAGTTTATTGAGCTGGGGCTAGAAGCAATGCAGGGGATTGCTGCTGACCTTGGTCTGTAATTCTTGGAGAATTCGTATCCCATTAGCCTGAAATAGCAAATGTTATGTATAGTTAACTCAGCTGAAGCGTTGAGCCCACAGCAGTTTTTATAATATCTATGCGTGTGAGGAAGGCATCTTTAAGCTCTTCAATATGAGTAATCACCAGTATCTTATCAAAGTCGTCTTGAATAGAGTTTATCGCCTCTTTAATCTTTTCTATGCCATCACTATCTTGAGTGCCAAAGCCTTCGTCAATAATCAGGGTGGGAAGTGGTGCCCCGGCTCGTCTAGCTAACAGTTTGGACAGGGCGATACGAATAGCGAAGTTAATGCGGAAGGCTTCACCACCACTAAACATTTCATAATTTCTCGTCCCTAACTCATCAGAGATATTGATATCCAGGGTCTCCAGTAAATTCCCATTCTTCGTTTCCCGTTGGGTTTCAATTTTTACATGCATTCTATTATCGGTCATACGTGCAAGCAATTTATTGGCTTCAATTTCAATCTCGGGAAGCGCCATTTCGATGAGCAGGGCTTGGACTCCCTTCTTGCCAAAAGCTTCGGCTAGCTCTCTATAGATTTTCTCTTGCTTTGAAGCCTGACCCAGCAACCTTTCTTTTTCCTCCTTTTTCTCCTCCAGTTCAGAACAACGCTTCAGCTTTCCCTTCACTGTCCACACCACCTCCTCGGCTTGCTTTTGCTTTGTGGCTAGGGCTTGGTGCTCAGCTTCAGCCTGGGCCACGTCATCAATTAGCAGTGGCAGTAAAGTAAGTTCCGCGGTTAGGTCTTGCTTTTTTTGGTTATCAACCTCCAGGCTTTGCCGCAACTCTTGGCTTGCTTTTTCAGCATAAGATAAAGCCTCCCTTTCTTGATTATAGAGCCTATCAGCCTCTTCCAGTCTTCGCTTGGGAGCTTCATACTGTTCTAATTCAGCCAGGCGGTGCCGCACCTGTTCATGCTGCTGKGAATCATAGTYRAGCKTAGCCAGTTCCYYTTCCAGCTYAGCYAGTGCCTSYTGCTCATTARTAGCAAAATCCTTTCTGGCYAAGTRCTSTTCAATTTCAGYCAATRTTTTTCYTGCCTCATTTAGCTGGTTACCAGCCYCTTCCGCTTCGGCAATCTGTTGGCTAAGGATRCTGGCYYTACCCTGGGCKGTRGCTCTATYTTGATTTAGCCTTGTTTCTAGCTGAGATATTTCATTTTCCAGTGATTCCRACYCTAGTTTCTTATMAGCTAGCTCGGCTTGATTTGACTTTAAAGAGTCAGACTTRCTGTGCCTATCGGCTTCATATTTGGTCTCGATGAGCTTGAGRCGGTCAKCACCCAGCTCTGTCTCACATAGGGGGCATTTGGCATCMCCCTGGATTAATAAGAGYTCAAGCTTTTCTYCAATCTCTCCTATTTCCCGTTCTAGCTGGGCTATACTGGATTCCAAGTAGTGGAGCCGGGCTCGTAATCGTTGGCTACTCTGCCTCCTCCCGCGCATTGTTTCTTCTTCCTCAGACAGGAGATGTAATTGAACCTGTGTTTGCTTTAGCTCATCTTTAAGCTGGGTTAGTTTTTGTGATTTAATTTCTAGCTCGTTAATTCGGCTTTGAGCCAGGGCATGGTCTTTGATTAGGCTTTCCCCGGCTTGGACAATAGCCATCTCTAATTGGTGTTTGCGCTCGTTCAGACTAGCGACTAGTCTAAATTCTTGATCAAGTTCACCACTTAATTTCCTAACCTCGGTAAGCTGAACATAGCCTTCCTCTATAGTGGTGCGCTGGGACATCAGCTCCTCATACTCTTTAAGCCTGGAGCGATGCTGTTCTATCTGCTCATCCCAGCGTTTTAAATCTCTTTCCGTCTTTGCTACGTGTTCCTCCAGTTGGATTAGTTGCAACCTCTTGTTTTCCAGGGACTCCTTTTCCTGCCGCAGGCTACTAAGTTTGGATTCTTGCTCCTTTACTACTTCTTCTATACGGGACAGTTCGCTTTGGGTCGTTTCCAGCTCAGCTTGGTAGGCTGGCTTTTGGGCTAGTTCACCATTTATGTCATTGATAGCACTATCAAGTTGTGCCTTTTCTGCATCCCTCTCTTTAGCTAGCTCTTTAGCCTGCTCCTCAAGTTCATCATAGAAAGAAAGCCCCAGAATATCAGCCAGTACTTGCTTTCTTTCGATAGCTTTTTTGAGGGTAAATTCATCAGCACGACCTTGGCGAAGGTAAGCACTATTCCTAAAGGTGTCATAATCCATATGTAGGACACCGATAATTTTATACTGGGTCTGAGCCACACTATCACCTGTAATTGGTCTGAAGCCATCCCCGGTAGCTATCTGAAATTCCAGGATAGTCCGCCCCGAGCGCCCCCGTCGTCTGGGCTTGGAGTGCTTGCGTATGATGCGATATAGTTGCTGCCCCACGGAGAAGTCAAACTCTACCTCCATTTCCGTCTGACTCGAATGAATAAGGTCATCATCACTCCTAGCCCTGGTTCGTCCCCACAGCGCCCAGGTCATAGCATCAATCAGAGCCGACTTGCCGTTGCCATTATCACCACAAATGCAGGCAGTGTGGATACCATCAAAATAAAGTGGTGGCACATTATCCCGGTAGCACATAAAATTGCGCACGCTCAGCTTAATGGGAATCATTTTTAAGTTCCTCAGTTTTAAATAACCCTGTTACCCCATTTTAGCATAATTAAGGGGATTATTTACCTACCTCACCCTTTAATCCCCCTCTCCTTTGAGAAAGAGGAGGTCGTAGTTAGCCATCGCTGGTTCGGGATGGTATCGGTTAATATAGTGCCAGAGGAGACGCTGAACTTGCTTACCTATCGGGATGGGTCACTCTTTATTCCCCTTACCCAGAACCTTCAGCATTCCTTCTTCCAGTCACACGTCATCCAGCTTCAGATGACACAGTTCAGATACCCGCATGCCAGTATCAAGTAAGGTCAGAATGATGATATAATCCCGAAATCCTTTCGTGGTTCTGGTATTTATAGCATTGAGCAACTGATTGATTTGGGAATCAGATAAGACAGGTATAACTTTCCTCGGTGGTCGTGGAATTTTTAACTTGATCAAAGGGGTTACACTCTATAATACCCTCGGAGGTAAGCCAGGAGAAAACGATTCTGAGACTGCGCAGGTAGTAGTTGATGGTATGCCCCGAAAGTCCTCTATCCTGGGTGCGGTTAAAGTGGTGGTTAGATAAACACCGCTTATGTTTCAAGTCAAGGACGAACGCACTGATTTCTTGGCGAGTGACTCGTGTTACGTCTATACTTCCTTCCCGAAAGGCGAGAAAATCCTCAAGGTAGTTAACGCTATAAGTGACGATGTTTATGGCACTGGGGCTTTTCCCTTCGGTGGTGGCACAAAGCTGGTAACCCTGAAGCAGGCTTCGCTGTAGCCAATGTACCTGACTACCCTGAAGCGCTAATGATATTAGACGAGTTCAAGCCTGGTATAATTATTATGGACGTGGTATTACCAAGTAGAGATGGCATAGAAGCTTGCGCTGAATTACACAGTAGCTTTAGCATTCCCGTTATCCTGCTGGGTGAAGATTCTAGTGAGGAAGTGTGGGAAAGAGTGATGAAAGTTAATGCTGACCTTCACCAGGTAAAGTCTTTCAGCTACTTACCATTAGTAGCCAGAGTGAAGGCTATACTTCGGCGGTATAAGGCAAGAGGGAACCCCTGAGTCGTTGGTTGATTTTTATGCTTCTTCGATGGCGGGAGGTCAAAACCACATGAAGGGTACTGGGGTGCCCCCAAATATTAGTTCCCGCTTGCTTCACTAATTGATTAA
>DUER01000181.1 GCA_011192075.1 Dehalococcoidia bacterium
ACCGGCTGGATATAACAGCCGATATCATTGACCGGGTACTGATATTTAGCAGCGACCTCATTGACCGCTGAGATAAAGTTCTGCACTCGGTCAAGCGTGGTCATGAAGACTAGGTCCTGGCAGCCTCCCTTATAAACATGCTTCCAGTAGGTCTTATCCTTAGGCCATGGTCTGAGAAGCATATCGGGTATTTTATTTTCCACTGCGGCCATGCCTGGCAGTGTGTCCACTGCCTTCAGTCCAGGGAAGTGAGACGTCATAATCTCATCTAATGTCTCTAACTGGTAGGCTATCCTTTCCTCAGGACGACGCTTCAGCGCACCAATCACCAGAATTGTGGTCCAGGGGGGCAAATTAGCCTTGAGCTCAGCCGCTTTGGGCCCGCTTTCAGCCAGGATGGCAGCTAGATTGGTATTGTTCAGCAGTAGGCACTCGTAGCCTATCCTCCGCCGTAATATCTTGTATACCGGCTCAACGGCGTTTTCTACCTTATTGGTGGTGATAAACTTGGTTTTAGTAATAGTAGGTAGCGGCTCAATTTGGACGATTCCCCAGGTCACGGTGCCAAGGGTTCCCTGGGAGCCGTGTATCAACCGGTCGAAACCGATTGGGCCGGGTCCCTGTGGGCTAACACCATCGGCCAAACATCCTTCCTCACGGAAGTTATTAATTGATGCTGAGCCGGTAACAAACTCTTCACCATTTCCCCAGATGAGCTGCATACACGTTAATGGCTCACTGTACTCGTGAACTTGAGCCACCGGCTGCTCTCTTTCCAGCCAGTCCATAACAACTGACCTTTGTGCGTGCGGTAGTAGTGGGATTACACTTCGGTACCCTTTAGCCAGCACCTCGGTTTGAAATTGCTCCCAGGTTACACCAACCTCAAGATGGACAAGAAGGTTTTTCTCGTCTATCTCCTTAATAGAGTTCATCCCTGATAGGTCAAGGATAACCCCACCCTTTTTGGGTATAACATTACCATGAAAGTGAATCCCTGAGCTACGAGGAACAACGGCCAAATTTTCCTTATTAGCTAACTTAATAATCTTTTGAACCTGGTGAGCATTCTTGGGACGCACCACGCAGCTGACTTTTCCCGGAGGCTCAACACTGTGGTCTTTGGAATAACTTGCTATGATATCGGGAGAATCAAGAACATTGGCTTCGCCAACTATTGCTTTTAACTGGTCTTTAATCGGCATAAACTACCTCCTATGAGTATTTATTACTTTTACCCGTGTAGTTCAATATTTATAGTTACGGGTAGTTCATAGACGGGGGTTATGGATAATCCCCTGTCAAGGAAACGAATTAGGTTATTTAATATGTAACCAAACACGCTGTCTAAAAACCTTCTGTGCCAGAGACTAATCTATCGACCATCAGTTGTTTCCTTACTCAACCCATTCTGTTACTTCTTCTCCTTTAGAAAGCGCCCGAAGCTCTTTACCCAGGCTTCTCGACCCACTTTAGCCTTGGGCCTTGCCTTCGGAATCAGGCCGGGAATGTCAAATATTGGTTTACTGACATCGGTAACTTCACCATAGACCTCCTTAAGCGGCCACCTCAACCTTACCAGCTCGTGCCATATGTCGGGTCTTTCTTGTGCTATTACAGGCGTCAAAGTTGCCATTTTAGCCCCCATTATTTTTCCCGCCGTATAAGGATTAAAATTGGCCGGCAGAGGTGCATCTAGTAGGCCGAAAGCATAGCTCATTTTCTCCGGTTTGGTCAGGACGAAGGTTAATATCCAGTTCTTCATATAAGCTTCGTGATCGTAAGCATTACAGAAGCTCTCTTTCCACCAGTTGACATACTGGGACATAGCTTGGGGTCTTAACTTCAGGTTTCTCTCGCGGACGGCGGCAGAAACGGTGCTTCCTGCTTTCCAACCACACATCAGGGCTCCTATATTCTCGATTTCTTGGGTTGAAGCTGCGTCTGAAATAACCAGGACATTGTCCTTGAATGGTTCTTCAATGGGGTCATAGCAGCTACATATGGCAGACATTGACCTCAGTTTCTTAGCATTCTTGAACCACTCACCAGTGAATCCTTGAGTCAGGAAATGCTCCATGGCTTTTTTAAGGTTAACTCTGGGGTCGATGCTTAAAATTTGAACGTTGAATTCTCCCTCAAATGCTCGGGGTGCCATGAAGAACAGGACCTTACCATCATCGAGGTAGCCACTCGAGGTGATAACTGTGTTGGGGTCTGTGTCTACCCCGGACATATAATGTGATATGACATTAAGGTTACACCAGTAGTAGCGGTCGTCGTTCATCTCTAGCATCTCGGCTATCCCTGAGTTCACCCCATCAGCGGCAATGCAATAAGTCCCTTCAAAGCTCTGGCCACTACCTTCAATTATTACCCCCTCAGCCGTCGGGGTTACTTTCTCTACTTGTATTCCGGGAAAGACATCAACGCTGACAGCTTTCACTTCGTCTAGTAGATTCTGGAATAGTATTTCCTTGTCAATAGCGACACCTATCCTCGCCAGGTCTCCAATTTTCCTGCTTTCAGCGGCTACGCCAAGCCTTACTGGGTGGCCACTGGGAGCATAGAAAGACCAGGCGTACATATTCGTATGAGGGCCGTCATATTTTAATGAGAAACCACCGGGGGAAAGGGAGATGCGGTTATCCCTGGAATTAAGCACCACTAGATTTCCCATATAGGGTTCTGTCATGGACACTAGGGTTTGAGCACATGACCTGTTGAAGCTGGTAATATCCTTTTTCTTATCCAGGAGGGCTACATCGAGCCCATTTTCCCCAGCCGTTCTGGCTGCCATGAAACCGGCTGGACCAGCACCAACAATAATTACGTCATACTTTTTTGCCATACTTACCTCCTAATATTGGCTTCACCTGCTATTATAGACATTTTATCTAAAATTATCTAGTCATCGTTCAGCACAAAGTTTACTAGGGGAAAAGTGTTTCCCAATAAGGTGAGTTGTTGGAGCCTTACCTTCCAGTTAAATATCGGCTATAATACCGGTTTACTGAGCTTGGCCACTTCAGCGTAAATTTCGGTAGGTGGTAAGCCCATTCTCGCTAGTTTTTGGAGTATCTCAGGCCTCTCCTGCTGAATGATGGGTATCACCTTCGCCATGGCAGTTCCCATATATAATCCCAGTGTATGGGGATGCCAGCAGGCAGGCATAGTCTCCTTGACAAGGCCGTAAACGTAGTTTTCCTCCTCTGCTGTGGTCAATATAAGACCCTGGGAGAAGGACTTCATATAAGCCTCGTGGTCATAATAGTTGACGTAGGCCTCTTTCCACCAGTTGGTATACTGGGAAATGCCCGTAACTTCCAATCCTAGGTTTTCCTCCTGAATGGCAGTGGAGATAGCCTGCCCCGCCTTCCAACCGCTGACCATGGCTCCTGGATTTTCCAATTCCTGCGTTGCGCCCACATCTCCTGCAACCAAAACACGGTCTTTATAAGGATCAATGATGGGCGAATAGCAATTCTCATTGGCAGAGAAGTTTCTCAATTTTTTAGCGTTCTTAAACCAAGGGGCACAGAATGCCTCTTTCATAAAATAATCCAAAGCTACTTCGAGGTCTATCCTGTGGTCAACAGCTAGTACTATAATATTATAAATCCCCTCAGTGGCTTGCGGAAACATAAAACAAGAGACACCACCTTCTTTCATATAGCCATGTGTGAGTGTAACTACATTGGGCTCCGGGTGCTCCGTACCCGACATATAGTAGGATAGAGCATAGAGGTTACAATAATAGGTACGACCTTCATTCATCCCCATCAGTTGGGCTACTCGTGAGTTCGCTCCATCGGCGGCGATGAGATAACTGCCTTCAAAGCTCTGTCCGCTTCCCTCCGCAGTTACGCTGTTAGCCGTGGTGGTTACCTTCTGCACATTTATCCCGGCAAAGACGTCAACACTGCAGGCCTTCACCTCTTCTAGCAGACATCGAAACATTATTTCCTTATCGAAGCTAAGGCCTACTCTCCCATAGTCTCCCTTCTTTCTTTGTTCTTCCAAGTCACCAATTACTATTTTGTGGCCATTGGGAGTATACATGCGCACGCCGTATAGATTCTGGTAGGGGCCATCATATTTGAAGGAAAAACCATCGGAGGAAAAAAGAACACGCTTATCCCTAGAGTTGTATCCAGTTATGTTTCCCATCCAATACTCGGCCATAGAAATCAAAGTTTCACCGCAAGCTCTGGTGCGTTGTGTAGGGTCAGTGTTCTTTTCCAGAAGGGCTACTTTGAGCCCATTTTCTCCGGCGGCCTTGGCTGCTAAGAACCCCGCTACGCCAGCACCAACCACGATAACATCGTATCTTTTAGCCATAGTTACCTCCTTATTTTTATTTTGAGCTTATTTCATATGTAGTACTCAAGTGTAGTCCTCATTATATATGGTTGTCAATAATGACTCGTGTTGATTATTTCTGTTGAGTCTCATTTAAGGATGCTGTTAAATCATGATGACTGCTCATTGCGGCAACCGTATTTAGGAAATACTTTAACGAGGCACTTTGTCCTCTCAACTTTTTTAACTCAAGCCCAATGGGGCTAATAGCGGTTGGCCTATCAGCATAGGTTCCATAAAAGGCAAAGTAGGCTTGATTCAGTTTTCTAATATAATAGCCCTTTGAAGTTAGGTATTGCCGTTTCTGCTCCATAAATCCCTCAGCCCGTTCAATTTCTCCCTGGGCTAGGTAGATATCGACCAATTTTCTTATTTCTCTCATCTCCCGGTTAAAATCAAATTCTGACTCCTGCGCCTGGTTCTGATTAGCGCTACTTTCATACTCTGAGTAGTATTTTTCATATACAATAGAGCCAATCTCTTGGCTAACCATACTGGCTAGGGTCTCATTCATAGTGGCAATTTCATAGTTTCGGGACAGACCAGTTAAATCAAGAACATAAAGAAACCCTAGTGGCTTGAGTGCCAGATATTGGTGCAGCCATTCCTCAGTTGCCGTATCAATGGTAAACCGCAAACCAGCGTCGTTGGTAATAAAGCTAGGATATGTGGCAAAACCACCAAGCTTTACCACCAACGATGAGACGCCTAATTTATCAACTTTACTTTTAATATCCTGAATCTCCTCCAGACGAATGTTCTGCCGTAGGGTAATTGTTCTTATGTTCTCTATCCTGTCTCTAGGTGAAACCAAGAGTAAATGGGGTGGTTTCTCCAGTTTAAAATATACTGGGGGGAAGTTAACTTTTAACCTTATGTATTTATCTATTGGATTAAAGATGCCATGTTGAGTCAAAGTCTCTGTTATCTGTTTCTCTATTATCCTCCCCACTGTATCCTCTAAAGCCATTTTTGGCTCTTGTAACCTGTTTAGCTCGGCTTCAAGCGAAGCCAGGTCACTCTCCACTTCGCCAGTATTGGCCGCTTCTATTTCTGACTTTAAGGTGTTTATTCGTTTGGTGGCGGAGAAATACTCCGTGACCACACGTATTTCATCATCGATCTTTTCCTGCGTACCGAAAATTCATTGATATAGTTCATCAGGTATAGCCCTTAACTCCCACCGGGCAATACTGAAGAGGTATGGTTCCACTATTGACTTTTGGTGAGCCTCAAAACTTTGGCTTGGGGCACAACTGCCACTGAGTAAGCAGATCAGTAATAGACCGGTGAAGATGACTCGTTTCATTTTTAATTGTTGCCTAAGCGCTAACATCTGACTTGTCAGCGGTGATTACTATCAGGGCACGGTTATTGGAGGTTTAGGGGGGCGAGCTAAGAGGGCACATACCAAACCCACTCCAAGGAAGGCAACTGCTCCCCAAAAACCTGGTATATAACTACCGGTAGTATCATAGATATATCCGGCAAGTATCGGGCCAGCAGCGAAGATAAGGGTAACAATAGGTAAAGTCCAGCCCATAATTCGGGCATAGTCAGCACGCCCAAAGTATGCTCCAAACATGGTAGGCATGAGCACAATTAACCCTCCGTAGCTAATCCCACTCAGTGTGGCGTATAGGTAAATAAAGGGAAGAGTCCTTGCATTTATGAGAACGATTATGCCAGCTGCCAAACCAACAAGGCAGGCGGCAGCCAGATACCTACCTTCAAACCTGGTGCCTAGAACTCCACACGCTAGCCTTCCGATAATGCTCGTCCCCACAAAAAAGCCCAAAGTGGTGGACGCTTGCATGTGGGAGAAGCCCAGGTCTTGAAGATAAGCCACCTGATGAATCATCAACAAGGTTGCGGTGAACAGAGTAGCTGCCGAAAAAATAAGCACCATCCATAAGGCGCGCGTACGTAGGGCATCCCAAACCTTCCAATCCACCGCGGTTTGGTAAACCTGCTTAGGAGCTGGACTGTTCTCATTAGCTTCTTGAGTTGCTTCGCTAACTGCTCCATCGGGAACTTGCCCCATATCCTCCGGCCTGCTTCTTATCAGTATTCCACCCATAACTACAGCCAACACTATATGTGTGCCAGCCAGGTAAACCCAACCCAGCCGCCATCCCAGGCTGGAGATAAGCCAGCTTATGAGCGGTGGGAAAGCAAAGCCACCGACACCCCCGGCAGCCACCAGCAAGCTCATAGCCAGGGTTCGTCTCTTTATAAACCAATCGTTGACTACGGTGGTAGTAGGTATGAACTCCCCGAAGGCGATGCTTATTCCCAGCAAAACGCTGAAAAACAGATAAACGTGCCAGACCTCATTAATAATGGACATACCTAGTAAACCCAGGGCAGCTACAAGGTTGCCAATTATTATATTTTTCCTGGCTCCAAACTTACTAACCGTAATACCAGCCAGGGGTCCGAATAACCCAGTGACTATCAGCCATGCGGTGAAGGCGCCGGACAGGGTGGTCCTGCTCCAATCAAGCCTCTCACACATGGTAGGCAAGAACACGCCGAACGAATAGACAATGTCGCCACATGTGCCAAAATAGACCAGCATTACCCCAGCTAACGCTGTCCATCCATAGAATCGCTGTTGCTTTAATCTATTAGGAATCGTCGGCTATCTCTTTAAGGAGCTAATTTATATTACCAAGCGTCCTGCTGTAGCTATACTCTGGCTATTCTAGCATAAAGAATTTCTGGTTAGTAACCTGAGATGTGTTAGAGGAGGTATGCCTGGCTGGTTTAGTCATTGGGAGAAAGATATAGAAAAAAGAGGCAGAACTTCATTTTAAGAGCTTTTAACCGGGGAACGAGATTTACATAAAACAGTATGAGATGAGCTAGAGCTGGCGGTAAAGGAACCACTTCTTGCGCTCGGGGTGGCTGAGTTTGGTGCCCCGGTCGTAGTAGATTTCGAAAACTTCGCCTTGTGTGGTCTTGACCCGGTAGTAGTTGCGGTGGTGGCGCTGCCACCACTTTCTACTACGTAATGGATTGCGGCCGAAGCCATAGTCAGGCCAGGCGGCGATTATCTCCGAGATAACGTACTCCCGCTCATCAAGACGGAAGGAATTAGGAACCTTAACCTCACCGCTTACGGTTACCTTAATCTCTTGACCAAAGAATTGTGGAACCATAGTTCAAACCAAAATTAATTATATCAAATAATCCCCCTTAGCTCCTCTAAAGCGGGCATTTCATTACGTGGATGCTCAATCGCCTGACATAAAAAAGCGGAGGACACTGATTAAGTGTCCTCCGCTGAGTTTACCTTTCTCAAGCCCCGCTCACTTGTGGCATTCACCACATGAGGCTCTTTAATAAAATCCGAGCCTCTACCTCAATCTCACGAGCCGAACTCGGATTCCGCTCGCCCTACCCGTAGGTAGGGCATCTACTGTCTACTTGCCAAACTCCGAAAAGTACGTGAAGCCTCATGACCCACCTCCCAAAATAAAATTCGGCTGATGTAACAAGACTTCCAAGTATTATTTAACCATATTCAGTGACAATTGTCAAGTTATGGGCTGGCTCCGCAATTGGGAAGGATAAAGAAAAAGAGGGGCGAAGCCCCTCTTAAACTGTCCTTGCTTTGTAGTTAAATAATAGAGAG